>CAYJCI010000004.1:27231-34171 GCA_964368595.1 uncultured Desulfovibrionaceae bacterium | reverse complement strand
TAAACTCACCACGTAAACGGCTTTGCCGCCCGTTGGGTCGAACTTCCTGCGACCGTAAAGCGGTGTTTGGAGTGAACGTGCCTTTTTGAAAAACACGTAGAAACGTGTTTTTCAGCATCAACTAGTTATTAATAGCGATAGTGTTCAGCTTTATATGGGCCTTTAACATCCACGCCAATGTAATCAGCTTGTTCCTTAGTAAGTGTGGTAAGTGTTGCGCCTATGCGTTCAAGGTGCAGTCTTGCCACTTCTTCATCAAGGTCTTTTGGTAGTATATATACTTTCTTTTCCAAGGTTTTATCAGTAGCTAGGCGGATTTGAGCTAGTACTTGGTTGGTAAAGCTATTGGACATAACAAAGCTTGGGTGGCCTGTAGCGCAGCCAAGGTTTACAAGGCGACCTTCAGCAAGAACTACGATGGAGCGACCAGATTTTAGAGTCCATTTGTCCACTTGTGGCTTGATGTTTAGGCAAGTTACGCCATCAGTCTCTTCTAAGTAGCTCATTTCGATTTCGTTATCAAAGTGACCGATATTGCAGATGATTGCTTCATCCTTCATGGCTTCCATGTGGGCGCCAGTTACAACGTGGTAGTTGCCTGTGGCGGTAACCACGATGTCAGCTTCTTTAACTGCTTCTTCCATGGTTGTTACTTCATAGCCTTCCATGGCTGCTTGTAAGGCGCAAATTGGGTCAATTTCAGTAACAATTACACGAGCACCAAAGCCACGCATGGATTGTGCACAACCCTTGCCCACGTCACCATAACCAGCAATAACAACAACTTTACCAGCTACCATGATATCTGTAGCTCTTTTGATGCCATCGGCTAAGGATTCACGGCAACCATAAAGGTTGTCAAATTTTGATTTGGTAACAGAGTCATTTACGTTAATAGCAGGGAAGAGCAAAGTGCCTTCTTCAGCTAGTTGGTAAAGTCTGTGAACGCCAGTGGTGGTTTCTTCTGAAACGCCTTTCACATTGGCTGTCATGCCTTTCCAATGGTTTTTGTCATTTTGGTAGGCTAGGGCGAGTCTATCCATAATGATTTGAAATTCTTTGTTATCGTATTTTTTATCAAGCAATGATGGGTCTTTTTCAACTTCTAAACCCTTGTGTAGCATAAGAGTTGCGTCGCCGCCATCGTCTACAATTAGGTCTGGGCCGCTACCATCAGGCCAAGTTAGGGCCATCTCAGTGCACCACCAGTATTCTTCTAGTGTTTCGCCCTTCCATGCAAAAACTTTTGCATAGCCAAGGTCAGCAATAGCTGCAGCAGCATGATCTTGAGTTGAAAAAATATTGCAAGATGCCCAGCGCAGGTCAGCACCAAGCTCATATAGGGTTTTAATGAGCATGGCAGTTTGAATGGTCATGTGTAAAGAACCAGTAATCTTTAAACCTTTTAAAGGTTTTTCTTTGCCATATTTTTCAATGCATTGCATAAGGCCTGGCATTTCGCGTTCGGATAATTGCATTTCTTTTTTGCCAAAATCGGCTTGAGACATATCTGCCACTTTGTGATCAAGTGAAAGATCAAGTGCTTGTGCTTGACTCATGTGAGTACTCCTTTTTTATTTTTCAGCTAGTACTATTAAAAGTCCTAGTCCTTTTTCAATGGTTTTGCGCTCAATGCTAATGGTTTTAAAACTAGCATCATTAAGCATGTTTTTTATATTTTCCTCCGTGAACCCAAGCCAACGGTCGCCATATTTTGTTCGCATATCTTCATTATCATGCTTATCAAAATCGGTAATGAGCAACCGCCCTTTGGGGCAGAGTATGCGCCGTATTTCGTGCAGTACCTCCACAGGCGTGGATAGATGATGCATAACTAAATTAATGCAGGCAAAGTCTGCCTCATTATCTCGTAGGGGAAGGTGGTCAAGTTCGCCAATGCGTAGGGAAATACGCGAGTTTTTCCCGCCAGTGTGCTCAGGCTTAAAGCGTCTTTTGGCAAGCTCAAGCATACTACCACTACCATCAACCCCCACAATACCTTCGGCAAGTGGTAATATACTTTCAAGCACTGCACCCGTGCCGCAACCAAGGTCCACGGCTAGTTTACAAGGCTTTGGTATGGATTTGGTGACGGTTTTTGCAAGGTCAAAATCACCCAAAACTTCACGGCTTAAAGCATCCCAATTTTCAGCAATATCATTAAAAAACTGCCGTGTTTTGAGGCCCCTTTCTTCAATGCAACGCAAAGCGGCACTCGAATCATGGGCCATTTGAGTGTCGCCATCCATATGTGGCATGATGCTATTAATAAAATCTTTTGAAGGGCCTGTGCTGGTAATGGTATAAAATACCCAAAGGCCATCCCTTCGCCATTGCAAAAGGCCAGCTTCTGAAAGTATTTTTAAATGCCTTGAGATGCGAGATTGCCCCATGCTTAAAATGCTCACCAATTCATTCACTGAAAGCTCATGATGGTAGAGTATATTTAAAAGGCGCAGGCGGGTTTCGTCGGCTAGGGCTTTAAAATATGTAAGTGCTGTAGTCATATTGCTTGTTATTTTAGTGTATTAATTGTATGTTTCATAAGGATACATTAATATGCATCAAGAAAGCTTGATACAAATATCAAGATTTCAAGATATAAGCAAGTATTGTTATAAAGAAATTTTTAAATAAAAAAAGGCAGCTTGAAATTAATTCAAACTGCCGTTTTAATGGTGTTTTATAAAATTATTTTAGTAAGCTTTTCCATTCTTTACTTTTAAACCAATAGTTACGACGCTCTTTAAGCCAGCCCTCAGCTTCCACTGTGCGAATCCATGCATCAAGTGCGTTTAAGGTGTCCATATCCCCTTTACGAATTGCAATGCTAATGGGTTGCGGGAATATAGTTTCATCAGAAACATGGCGGACAAGATCTGGGCTTCGTAATACCTCAAAGCTACCCAATGGGCTTGCCCCAAAAACCACCTTAGCCCTGCCGGAAAGCATTTCTTGAATTGCAGGGGCTTCTTCATCAAAATAGCGTATGGTTGCGTTTGGTAGTACAATTTTTGCGGCATTAGCGGCAGTTGTGCCAGTGCGAACGGCAATAATTGTATCAGCATTATTAAGTGTTTCAAGGCTGCTTATTTCGCCAAGCTTGTCCTTGCGGCCTACTACTTCAATACTTGTATAATCGTAGGGTATACTAAAATTTACGCGCAGGCTGCGCTCAGGTGTGCTGGTAAGTCCGCAGATAATTAAATCAAATTTACCTGTGAGTAGTGCTGGGATAATGCCAGACCAACGAGTGGGTAAAAGTTCAAGCTCAAGGTCAAAATCCTTGGCAAGGCGGGTGGCGACGTCAATTTCAAAGCCAATATATTTACCAGTTTTATCTTGCATAACCCAAGGGATGAAGGAGGAAATGCCCACACGTAATGTACCACGCTCCACAGCTTCTTGCAGAACTCCCGTGGCTTTTTGAGCCTTAGCCTCACCTTGATGAAGGTACAAGCTACAAATTATGAGCAAGAGCATTAAAAACAGTTTCTTCATGATTAACCTCTCTTTTGATAACTTTTATTTATACCTCACTGAGCAAATAAGGGCAAGTATTGAATGTATTCACATTTTTTTCTGTAAAAACAAAAGCTAAGCACGAAAAAAATTATGCTTGACAAAGCTCATAATGTTTGATTATTTTTTTCGTTCAGAAAACAAATGAAGGTTTTTATTATGCAAATGCAATCTTATACCATAGCTTCTTTTACCCAGAACATATTTTTTATGTTCTTTTTTGGGTATTTTAGTCATGCCTGTGGTCAAGGAAGCAATGCATAATTTTTTGTAATTAGTATGTCCTTGGGGCCGCAGGCAGTAAAAGCCGGCGGCCCTTTTCTTTTTGAACTGTTTTGAGGGCCAAAGGCCCCATGGTATTGTGAAATCATTTAACAAAATAGGAGCATTACCATGCAACTTGGAAAACAAATTCGTCTTGAGCGCATCATTAATCGCCACAGTGGCCGTGCCATTGTTGTGCCCATGGATCATGGCATAACACTAGGCCCCATTGATGGTCTTGTGGATATGCGCGAAGCGGTTAATGATGTGGCTGAGGGTGGCGCTGATGCTGTGCTTATGCATAAGGGGCTTATTCGTTGCTCGCATCGCAAAAGTGGTAAGGATGTTGGGCTTATAGTGCATATTTCAGCCTCTACAGTCCTTGGGCCTCATGGTAACAAAAAAAGCCTTGTGGCAACTGTTGAAGAAACCATTTGCCACGGTGCGGATTGTGTTTCTGTGCATTTGAATCTTGGCGACCCAGACGAGCGTGAAATGCTTGCTGATGTTGGTAGAGTTGCAGGGGAGTGTGACCGCTGGGGCATGCCTCTACTTGCCATGGTTTATGCCCGTGGCCCACAAGTAAGTAATGGTTATGACCCTAAACTTGTTGCCCATTGTGCAAGGGTTGGCGTTGAGCTTGGTGCTGATATTGTAAAAGTTGTTTACTCAGGTTCTGTGGAAAGTTTTTCTGATGTTGTTGCTGGTTGTTGCGTGCCTGTTCTCATTGCTGGTGGTGAAAAAATGGACTCCACTCGTGACATATTGCAAATGGCATATGATTCAATACAAGCTGGCGGAGCTGGGCTTTCAGTTGGCCGCAATGTATTCCAGCATGCAAGACGTACAGAGCTAGTGGCTGGCTTGCGTGCCATTGTGCATGATAATGCTGATGTTGAAACTGCCCTTGCCATAGTTGGAGAATAAAATGCCCAAAATTTGGTATAAAAGCGTTCCATTTGTTAAGGAAGATGTGACCCTTGCCTTAGAATCTGGAGTTGATGGCCTAATTGTGCCAAAGGCTGAGGTTGAATCTGTGCAGGGGCTTGCTAGGTGCGAAGTTGTGGCCCATGAAGACATGCCAAGCATTGCCATTAATAATAAAGAAGATGAAGAAAATTTTGTAAGCAAGCTTAATAAGGGGGAAAACATCACCCTTGCGGCTGGCTTTGAAATTATCCCAGTGGAAAATTTGCTTGCCCAATGCGACAATGTGGTGGTGGAGGTGAGAAATCTTGATGAAGCTCGCCTAGCCGCAGGGATTTTGGAGCGTGGAGTGCAAGGTATTGTTGTATTGGCAGCTGCCATTGGCCAATTAAAAAATATAATCAATGACGTAAAAACTGTGCAAAACAAGCTTGAACTTGAAGAAGCCACCATCACAAAGGTTCAATCTGTGGGCCTTGGGCATAGGGTTTGTGTGGATACTTTGTCCCTGTTGCAAAAAGGACAGGGTATGCTTGTTGGTAATTCCAGTGCTTTTACCTTTCTTGTGCATGCTGAAACTGAGGATAATGAATTTGTGGCGGCAAGGCCCTTTAGGGTTAATGCTGGTGCTGTGCATGCTTATGCCCAGTTGCCAATGGATAAAACAAGTTATCTTGGTGAATTAAGAGCTGGAGATGAGGTTCTAATTGTAAATGCTGATGGCACAAGCCAGCTTGCATCCATTGGTAGGGTTAAGGTTGAAGTTAGGCCCATGCTCTTAATTGAGGCTAAAATTGGCGAAAAAAGCGGAGCAATATTTTTACAAAATGCTGAAACTATACGCCTAACTAAAGTTGACGGAACACCCATTAGCGTTGTGGAGTTAAAGGTGGGCGATAAAATCCTTTGCCATACTGACGTTGCTGGCAGGCATTTTGGAATGCGCGTTGAAGAACAAATTGCAGAAATTTAAAGCGAGCTATTATTGTGAATAAAGATAATATAAATGAGCGTTTAAAAGAGATTCGCCAAGAGATAGATTTGGTTGATAGTGAGCTTTTGCAAATATTAAATAAGCGTGCGACCTTGAGTTTGGAGGTTGGGCGCATAAAGGCTCAAGATGGTGGCACAATTTTTAAGCCAGCTCGTGAGCGTGAAGTTTTAGAAAGGCTTGCAAAAAATAATAATGGCCCCTTACCTCATGCCCATGTGCGAAGCATTTGGAGGGAAATATTTTCATCATCCCGCGCTTTGCAAAGGCCACAAAAGGTTGCATATCTTGGTCCTGAGGGCACGTTCTCATATTTTGCAGGCATGGAATATTTGGGGCAAAGCGTTGAGCTTAAGCCACATGCAAACTTTCATGATATTTTTTATGCTGTGCATGGTGGTGAGTGTGAGCTTGGGGTTGTGCCTTTGGAAAATTCTTTGCAGGGTACTGTTGGTCAATGCTTTGATTTGTTTTATAATTTTGAAGTCAGTATACAGGCAGAGCTTTTTTTGCGCATAAATCATGCCCTTCTAAGCAAGGCTAGTGCATTTACTGAAATAAAGCGCATATATTCTCACCCACAGCCGCTTGCTCAATGTGATGTGTGGTTACGTGCTAATTTGCCTCAGGCTGAGCTTGTGCCCGTGGAGTCAACTTCTGCGGCGGCTAGACATGCGGCTAGTGATGAACACAGTGCCGCCATTGGGCACTCAGCCTTATCTGATATGTTTAGTCTAAATATTTTGGCAGGTTCAATTGAAAATAGTGTGGATAATTGGACTCGTTTTGTCATAATTTCCAAGGCAGATATGGATAAAAAAATGGCTCTACCAGAGCATAGCTCTGTGGCTGAGTCTGGACATAAAAAAACATCCTTGATTTTTACGCTTATTGATAAGCCCGGCAGTTTATCCTCCATGCTTGGGGCATTGGCAAAAAGCGGCATCAATATGCGTAAGCTTGAGTCAAGGCCGCTACGCCTTTCCAGTGGCGAATGCTGGCGTTATGTGTTTTTTGCTGATGTGGAAGATGATATTACTCAAGAAAAGCATAAAGAGCTTGTGCAAACATTACGCGAGCTTTGTAATTCATTTCGAGTGCTTGGCGCATATCCTACCGTGCCACCATTTAGCCATGTTGTTGCCTCTGCAACACCTTTGTCTGGTAGTGGTGAAATATGTTAGCCTTAAAGATGCCAGCCTCAAAATCCATGTCGCATCGTTTGCTCATGGGGGC
>CAYJCI010000004.1:0-27131 GCA_964368595.1 uncultured Desulfovibrionaceae bacterium | reverse complement strand
AGTATTATTTGCATGGTGCGCCGCGTTTGCATGAGCGTCCCATTGGTGCGCTTGCAAAAGCCTTAACAAGCCTTGGGGTACAAATAGATTATAGCGCTAAGGCTAATTTTTTGCCCTTAGTGTTAAGTAGTGGCGGATTTGCTAATGATAGTGTGTATATAAATACTGATGAGTCAAGTCAGTATCTATCTGGCCTATTGCTTGCCGCGCCATGTTCAGCAAAGGGTTTGACCATATATCTTGAAGGGGAAAAGGCGGCATCATGGCCCTATGTGGCTTTGACCTTAAAAACTTTACAAGATTTTGGCATAAAAGTCGAAGTGCAAGCAAAGCTAGCCAATGAGTGGAGAAGCGTTGATTGGCAGATATTACAAGAAGTTGTGCCTAGTAATATCCGCTTTATTGTGCCAGCCTCAAAATATATTAATGGTGAATATACGGTGGAGGGCGATTGGTCTGCCGCATCATATTTTTTGGCAGCAGGGGTTGCAGGGCAAAAACCTTTGCGAATTCAAGGCTTAAACAAAAATTCCATGCAGGGTGATAAAGCAATGTTGGAAATTTTGGCCGCCATGCAGGGTGATTTTTTATGGGATGGTGAAGACGTCATCGTAAAGCCCAGTAAATTAAAGGGTATTACCGTTGATATGAGCCATTGCCCTGACCTTGTGCCCACAGTTGCAATGCTTGCAGCATTTGCCCAAGGTGTTACCACCATTAGTAATGTTAAACATTTACGCATTAAAGAAAGTGATCGCATAGCCGCCCCCGCCGCTGAGCTTAAGAAAGTTGGGGTTCAGGTTGACGTTTTTGATGATGGCTTGCGAGTGCATGGCTTAGGGCATGCGCCTACTATCCCTGCAAATACCCAATTTTTAAGCCATAATGACCATCGTATAGCCATGAGTTGTGCCCTGTTTGGCTTACATGGGCAAGAGGTGCAAGTTGATTGCCCAGATGTGGTGCAAAAATCCTTCCCCAATTTTTGGGAGCTTTGGGACAATTTGATTCACTAAGTAAAACCCTTAGCATCATTTATAAAGTTGGAATGATGTACTTGGGATGGGATGCTATAGAAAATTATGCAACATATTCAAAATAAAAATATTACCATAATTGGCAACAAAGGCCGCATGGGGGCATTTTTTACCCGTAAATTACAGGGCCTTGGGCTAAATGTATGTGGAGTTGATGTGCCTATGCAAGATGCAGAGCTTGCAAAAAATTGTGCATCTGCTGACTTAGCCTTGCTATGCGTGCCAGCTGCCGCCCTTGATGATGTGCTTACAAAGCTTTGTCCGCATTTGCAGGATCATTGCATTTTAGCTGATATTACATCGGTTAAGGTGCAAGCTTTGCAAAGCATGCAAAAACATTGGCAAGGGCCCATTGTGGGCACTCACCCACTTTTTGGCTCAACACCGCCAAGGGGTGGTGATTTTGCGGTGGCCATCGTGCCCACCGCAAGTGCTCAATCAGAGCATGTTGAACTTGTAGAAAATATATTCATAAGCCTCGGTTGCAGAACCTTTCAAAGCACCGCTGAAAAGCACGATAAAGCCATGGCAGCCATTCAAAACTTGAATTTCATTACCTCACTGGCATACTTTGCGGCTCTTGCTGGAGATGAAGATTTACTGCCCTTCCTAACTCCATCATTTAAGCGTAGGCAAGATGCAGCCCAGAAAATGCTTACGGAGGATTCTGAAATGTTTGGTGGATTGTTCAGGGCAAATCCTTACAGCCATGAATATTTACGTAAATATCAAGATTTTTTGACAACCATTGAACATGGTGACGTTGAGATCTTGCGCCAGCGTGCGGCTTGGTGGTGGGAATAAGTCAGCCTAAACAGTGTTTTAGTAAAGATAAATTAGTGTGATTAATATATCCACTTCCCACTGTATGAAATAATTTCAGTAAGGTTGCGGCTACGGCTGCGGATGCAATCAGCTTTAAGGGCTTCTTGTTGTGATGCACCGCGGCATTGGTAGTGATGTTCGTGATATTTAATAAGCCCCACATATTTGCCCTTTGTTTCGCTTGGTCGAAGCTCAGTACGCAGGCTTTGGGTATCAATTTCTACATAGCTGGCAATGTAGGCATTGCCTTCTTTTCTAACAGCTTTTTGACTTTTTCTTGGTACAACATTCTTTGCCGCAGTTTGCACTAGTTTTTGACCTAGGGTGTGCAATTTTTCTTTAATTACCGCTTCTGATTCTTTAGCCTTAGCAGGCAGGCTGCTAAGTATGAAAATCATTAAAACAAGCAAGTATGCTGATTTTTTTGTGTAAGAATTGGTCATGCAAGCTCTTTAAATTATGGCCCTTTGTCCATTATTGGTACAAAGGGCCATTTAATTGTTAATTATTCAAAAATAAATTCAACGCGGCGGTTTAAGTAACGGCCTTCTTTTGTTTTATTATCATATTTTGTCGATTTACCTTGGCCTGTGGCATTAATGCGGTTTGGTGGTATGCCTTGCTCTGTCAAATAATTTTTAACCGAGTTTGCACGACGCTCAGATAAATCCATATTGTAGCTAGTGGAGCCAATATAGTCAGTCCAGCCATTTAAGGTTACCATTTTATTTGGATGTGCCTTAATTATATTGGCGGCTTCATTGAGAATATTTTTGGCATTAGCATCAAGGGCATGTGAATCAAACTCAAAGTTCACACCGCGTAGCACTATGACTTCTTCTGTTTGGTCGCACCATACATCAATTACAAACTGCTGTAAGGCTGCATCATCTGATGCAAGGGCAACGCCTTCTGCCACAATGGTATTGGGGTTAAGGGTTGCAATTTGAGCGACAGTATCCTTGCCTTCTCTAGTGTCAGCAAAGGAAATAACGTGTACTACAAGGTCACGTTGATGGGCATAAATTTC
The DNA here is from genome assembly GCA_964368595.1 of uncultured Desulfovibrionaceae bacterium. Classification (GTDB taxonomy): domain Bacteria; phylum Desulfobacterota; class Desulfovibrionia; order Desulfovibrionales; family Desulfovibrionaceae; genus CAYJAD01. The sequence continues at coordinate 24,239 of CAYJCI010000004.1, read as the reverse complement.
TTGCACAACGTCAACTAAGCTAAGGCCCCTGTTATTAAGGCCATCGGTAGCAAGTATAAGTGCTGCATTGCGATGCATGCTTGAAATCCAAGGCTCGTAACCTTTAAGGCCAGTGCCCATGGGGGTGAGGCGACCATAAATGGGCATATTATCATGTAAGTTGTTAATGGTTGCGTCCATGCTTCCACGCTCCCAAAGCCCTTGATTGAGTAAACTTGTGGCTGGTGCAAGTGTATGCATTCCGCCATAATAATCAAGCGCAGGAATAACTGAGTTGATGCGCTTAAGTACAACTTTAGCAATGTTAATTTTTGATTCTTTTAACTGGGCGTTTTGCATCATCATGGAGCCAGAATAGTCCACAACAAAATCAAAACTATTTATTTTCTTTCCGCACATTTGGCCTGATGCCATGGCAGGTACACAAAGTGCCATCACTAATAAAGCGGCTAGAGCAGCGTTTTGAAAAAATTTCATAAGGCCTCCAAGGAATTATTTAACTTACAGCTTATCTTTTTCAACGTATTAGACTAACTGCAATTGTTACTTTTATATCTACTCTATAAGCAAATTATTGGCAAGATTTTTGTGTTTAAGTATAGTTGACGATTTTCCTTAAAAATATCATACTTAATGTATGAATAGAGCAAAATTTTATATGCTAAGCCCAAGTGGCAATACAACCTTGCTTTTTAAAGGCCTAAATTACACTGAGGCTGAAAGGTATCAGCTTGCACATCAAGGCTTAAGCGAGCTTGGTGGCGAACAAGCGGGATTTGTTGATATACAGCAAGGTATTTTGCAAATGGCTGGTGGTGAGTTTTGTATTAATGCAACACGCTGCTTGGCTTTGCTTATGGCTCTTGATGCATCTAATGGTAATATAAAAGATAATATGCAGTTTAATGTTAAAACATCTGGTTTTGAGCATTCATTAACTGTACAAATAAAGCCCGTTGGGGATGAAATTAACGTGGATTTATTTGTACCTTTACAGAGCGTACCACCCATAGCTGAGCTTGATTTAGGCATGTACTTGGTGCAGCTACCAGGCATAAATCATGTGTTAATTGATGAGCAATATAAGGCTTTTGATGAAAATAATTGGCAAAAAGACTCTGCCAATATTCGTGAACAATATAACCTTGAGCAAGCAATTGCAGTGGGTTGTATTTGGTGGTCTAAGCTACCAGCAGATGAGCAAAAAAAATTATGCAATTTGCGAATGCACCCTGTGGTGCGAGTGCTTAAGCCTTTTGCTTTACATTATGAAAATGCGTGTGGTTCTGGAGTTTTAGCATTAGGTCTTTGGCATTATTTGAATAATGAGCAAAGTAAATTTGTCATGCAACAACCAGGCGGGAATTTGACGCTTGATTTGCAAGAAGATATACAAGGATTAAAAGGGATTATTGGCGGGCCTGTACAATTGTTATTAAGTGGTGATTTCAAGTTTGGTAAATTAAAATAATCTAGCAGTAAGAGGACATTATGTGGTCAAAATTATATTTTGATAAGCAAGATTATGAATTGCTAAACCTGGCTAATGCGCTTGTTGCGCGGCATGACTCCGCTGAAGCTGGCCAAAGCATTCTAGATGCAAATTTGCACCCGCATGGTATAAAAACCCTTGCACTCTCTCGCGAGATGTGTGTTGCCCACGCAGTGGCCCAACTTATTGACAGCCTTGAGGTGGGTGATAGCGAAGGCCGCCTCCAAGCTTTATCCACACTTTATGATGAAGTTCTAAACAGTGCTCGAACAAAATTTAGGCGCAATACTGCGCGCGTTCTCATTGAAATTATGAAAGACTTACTGCGTTCGCATGGTGATATGCAGCGCCAGTTAAATTTGGCTAATGATTTTCGTCGTGCATCTCGCGGTAATCCTCATGTGGTTAGGCAATTGCTTGAGCGTTATGGCCTTATGGAAATGCCTGAAGATTGGAGCCAACTTGCCTTTGACCATCATGTGCATGATGCCAATACAAAGGGGCGCAAAAATCCAACGCATTTAATTATGGATGCATGGCTTAAGGGTGTTAGATATTTAACAATTATTTATTATAATTATATTGATGAGGCTGCCGCTCGTGAGGTTTTGAGTGCGGCATCCATTGTGGGCATTCATGTGCGCATTGGTTTTGAGTTTGCAGTGCCTTTCAGGGGTAAGTATGTTTATTTTATTTGGAGCCCACGAATTGCAGATAATGTAGAGGATTTCTTAAACTTTTGGGCCGAGCCCCCCATGCAACACTTGATGGAATATGGGCGCAAGGCCTCCATTTGGCGTGAGAAATACGTATTCAAAATACTAGACCAATGGAATAATGAGCATTTAAAGAAAGTAGTTGATTTATATGAACTTGATACTGCAAATGCTGGCTATGTGTCGCATGATGAATTTAGGCAATTTGTAGGAATTGGGCAAGCCTCAATTGTGCATTTAGCTGAGTGTATCTATAAAAAATTATTACCTTTAATTATACAAAAGCAAGAGCAATTGGAAAATTTGCTTGAAAGTGATGACGAGAGTACTCTTGAAAAAGCGCAAAAATTACACATTGTTTTGCAATCGTTTTCCAGTGCAACTATCTATAGTAATTATATTATTGCTGAAAAAAATCCTGATATAGCATCACCAGACATACCCAGCGATAGTTTGGATGTGCCTGAAATTATGCGTCAAAGTCCGGTTTCCTTGCTGGATTGGTTAAGCAGTATTTACTCTGACTGTATGATAACTCTAAATATAGCTCGCCTAAATTGTGAAGACGTGCTTGAGCTTTTGTGGCGCTGCCAAGGCATGATAACCCACATTGAGCTATTTAATTTGCGTGAGTGGTATGAAGGTAATGTGCAGCATGTTGCTGAAATTGTTGCACTACAAAATGCTGTTAATGAGGCAAGCTTTCCGCGTTTAAAGCATGTGGTTCTTGCAAAATTAAAAAAACGTGAGCAAGAAGGCCCCTTTGAGAATGAAAGCCTTTTAGAGCATGAAGAGCGTTGCCTAGTCTTGCGCGATATTTTGGGCCGTATCCAAGCATTTAAGAGCTTTTATTCATTAAAATCTTTGCGTACCCGCATGGGTACGGATGCCACAGGCCGCCCAGGTACTGACATTGGCATGGGAATAGTTTTTGCGGAAACTTTGCCTAAGCGTGCTCAGAAAATTTTGAGCCAGCAAAGTGAAGATGAAGTAATACCATTTTACATCACAACACAATATACAACACGTTTTACGCCTAACGACTTGGTGCCGCAAAAAAGCCTACTGACTCGCATAATTAGGGCAATTCCTGGCATGAAGTACTATGGATATATTAAGGAGCAAGAGTGGAACTCACGCTCATCCACCGTAAGATATGATAAAAATGGTAATATGGCATTACTAGCCAAAGTCAAGCGCGATATGATTACGCGCCATCATGGCAGAAGTAAAAATAGCAATAAGCCCAAAGCAAAATATTTAAATTCAAAAATTTCTAATATACTTAAAGTATTAGTAGGTTTTATACCTGCATGCATTGCCTTTCAATATACACAAACGTGGTGGTTTTTAGCTTGGTTTGGGCCAATTATTTGGTTTGCTATTACTGGCGTTCGTAATATTATTCAAGCTGTTGTGGCTGGTGGTGGCTTGCATCGTTCCACATTATTGCGTTGGAATGATCATGTTAGCTGGTCACGGCTTTGCGATTCTTTAATGTACACAGGCTTTTCTGTGCCATTGTTAGAATTTGGGGTGCGTATTTTGCTACTGCAAGATGGGCTGGGTTATACTGTCGCCAATCAAACGGTGCTGGTTTATTCCATTATGGCCTTGGTGAATGGTTTTTATATTGCATGGCATAATTTAATTCGCGGCTTGCCGAAAGAAGCGGTGATTGGCAACTTATTTCGTTCTGCCTTGGCTATTCCCGTATCAATTTTATTTAATGGCATAGCTTACGAAATTTTCTATCTCTCAAATGTGGCGGATCCGCATGCCTTTTTGCAAATGGGTTCTGCCATTATTTCAAAGCTCGCTTCAGATAGTGTTGCCGCAATTATTGAGGGCTATGCCGACCATAAAAATAATGTTCGTATGCGACGCTGGGATTATAAAAGTAAGTTCCAACAAATGTTTAATTGTTATGTGAAGTTGGAATTGCTCTTTCCTGAGGAGGATGCATTAAGCCAATTACTAAAGCCCAAAAAACTTTTGGAGCAATTGGACAAGGAACATGCAGAACTAAAAAAGGCAATTATTATTAACGCGTTAGATTTTATGTATTTTTGGCTTTATAAACCTCGCTCGCAAGAAGTTTGCAAAAAGTCCCTTGCCAAGATGAGTAAGGAAGAAAGGCTGATTTTTGGCTATTTTCAATTGGTGCTTACGCAAGAGCAAGAGGTTAGCCGATTATTTGTTGAGGGTATGCTAGGGCGCCATTTTGGCAGGCCTTTAGCCTTTTACCTTGCAGAACATAGAACCTACCTTAAGGATGTATTACCTCTATGTTCCATAAATGAGCAAGAAAATGCCCAAACAATTGCGTGAAGGTTTTAGCACTGGCTCAGCGGCAACAGCTGCTGCCATGGCGGCTTTGCATTATTTGCTAAAGCAGGAGCAATTATCATCCATTGATATCCCCCTCCCTCCAGAGGATGATAAACCAATGGAGATGCTTTTGCATATTCCTATAAATTTTACAGAGTTAATTGCTGAAAATGAGGCCTTGGGCATAGTACAAAAAGATGGTGGTGATGACCCAGACGTAACTCATAAAGCCTTCATTCATGCGCATGTAAGCTTAAAGCGTTTAACAAATGATATAAAAATAGATGGTGGTGCAGGGGTTGGGCGTTTTACCTTGCCTGGGCTACCCTTACCAGTGGGTGAGGCCGCAATTAACCCTGCACCTCGCAAGCAAATTAAAGCTGGCTTAAGACTTGTGGCTAGCAAGTTTGGCTACACTGGCGGCATTGAAGTTATAATTTCTGTGCCGGATGGTGAAAAGATTGCCCGCAAAACTTTTAATCCACGCCTTGGCATTATGGGCGGGATTTCTATACTTGGTACTCAAGGTACAGTGAAGCCATTTAGCCACGCTGCTTGGAAAGCTACTATTGTACAGGGCTTGCAAGTGGCTTCGGTTACTGGTTGTACAAGTATTTGCCTCTCTACTGGGCGGCGCTCTGAGCGCTTGCTCATGGCAAAGCATAAACATTTACCACCACAGGCCGCTGTTCAAGCAGCAGATTTTGCACAGTTTTCATTGCAGGAAGCCGCAAAATTAAATTTTGAGAATATTATGTGGGCTTGTTTTTTTGGCAAATTGGTAAAATTAGCGCAAGGACATGCCTATACACATGCGCATAGCGCCTTGCTTGATTTTGCCTTGCTTAGTAGGTGGTGTGCTGAGGCTGGGCTTAATGATGAGAAAGTTAATCAAATAAAATCATGTGTTACTGCAAATCATGCCTTAGAAATAATTTTATCTGAACCACAAAGCATGGCTATTTTAGAAAACATTACAAGACTTGCCGCTAAAACTGCAAAACATTTTGCAGGCCAAGATGTGCAAATAAACTTATTTCACCTTGATGGAAGGACGCTTGTAAGCCTATGAAAAAAAACATTTATCCCATAGAAATATTGTCCATTTATGGGCAAACATTTAGTAAACTTGAACAAGAAATTATTCAAAATGCAGATTGTATTATTGGGGGCAAGGCCTTAATTGAGGAAGTTTTTAAGCAGTTTGAAAAAGGCAACAAAACATTTATTCCCATTACCAGCCCCTTGGATAAAATCTTTGAGCAAATTAAAGATTATCAAAAAAAATCAAAACGCGTGTTAGTCCTTGCTGATGGAGATGCTCTGTATTTTGGCATAGGTGCAAGCCTTGTGCGTTATTTTGGGGTGGATAAATTGCGCATTCATGCAGGGGTTAGCATTGTGCAAAGGCTTTGTGCGGCTGTGCAACTACCATGGCATGAGCTAAAGCATGTGTCATTGCATGGGCGGCAAGAGCAAAGGCATTGGCAGGCTTTAGCTGTGGCTGTATTTTCTGGTAAGCCTGTATGCCTGCTTACCGATGCAAATGCTGGTATAAAAAATATTGCCAAATTCTTACTTAGCCGTGGGGCTAAGGATTTCAAAATATATGTGGGTGAAAATGTGGGCCTTGAGGGTGAAAAAATATTCAACCTAAGCCTTGCGAAAGCCGCTAAGTATGATGCTGAAATTTCTAATTATTGCACATTGCTAATTGTGCCTACAAAAAATCATGCTAGACCTATATTGGGAATTGAACCCACAAAAATTAAGCGTGAAAAGCATTTAATGACCAAGGGCAGTGTGCGTGCTGCTGCTTTAAGCCTTTTACGCATTCAACCACAATATACGGTTTGGGATATTGGCTCAGGTTCTGGCTCTGTAGCTCTAGAAGCTTGCGCCCTTGCTTATGAAGGGCATGTTATTGCAGTTGAAAAAAATGCTAAACGTATTAGCCATATGCAAAGTAATCGACAGCGTATGAATGCTTTTATTATGGATATTTATGAAGGCGATGCCGCAGATATAATTGATACTTTAGCAAAGCCACATGCTATTTTTGTTGGTGGTGGTTTAAGCTCAAGTAATGCAGAAAAAATGCTTCATGCCATGTATGAGGCTTTAAGCACAGGCGGGCGCATGGTTATTAGTTGTGTGTTGCTAGAAACTCTGCAGCAAGCTGAGGCATTTTTTAACAAACAATCAATAGCAACAGAAATTACGCAAATAAGCATAAATAATAGCGCAATACTTGGCAAAAACAAACGCTTAGTGCCAGCAAATCCAGTGTTCTTGCTTTGTGTAGAAAAGGATTAGTTGAGGGTTTTACGAACTTTCAATGCCAAAGAAGCGGCGAGCATTATCGCCGCAATGTTGCCAAAGTTCTGCTGCTTCCATTTCTCTAGCCTTGGCTATGCAATGAGCTGTGAATACGGTGAAGGCTGGTTCATTGCGCTTGCCGCGCCAATCTTGTGGGGCAAGGTAGGGGCAATCTGTTTCAATTAATAATTTATCTAGTGGAGTTGCGGCGGCCGCGTCCAGTAATTCTTGATTTTTAGGGTAGGTTACAGCTCCAGGTATGGAAACATGCCATCCATTATGAATGATTTTTTTCATGTCCTTAACATCTCCGCCAAAGCAATGCCAAAGTAGCGGATAATTAATAAAACCTTCCTTTTCAAGCACGGCAAATGTTGCTTCTGTGGCATCACGGCTATGAATGATTACAGGCTTTTTTAATTCTTTTGCAAGATTTAATTGAGCAATAAAAACATGTAATTGTACGTCTTTTGGGCAGTCGTCCCAATAAAAATCAAGGCCAATTTCCCCTATGGCTCTAAGTCGCTCATCTGCTAAAAAATGACTACGCATGGAATTAAGTATGTCATCATTAAACTTTAGCCCGTCACTTGGATGAATGCCAAGGCTGTAATAAATATGGGGGTGGGCTTCAAAGTATTTCTTGCGCTCAGCATAATGCTCGGGGTCAAGGAAGATATTAATAATATTAGCAATACCACAGTCTTTAGCTCTGGCGATAATTTCATCCCGATCAGCGCTAAATTGTTCTGAATCAAGATGAGCGTGACTATCCACGCCAAAAAGTGGCAAGGCCAGTTCTTGAGGTGGGGTTTGTGGTGGTCTTTTTTTAGCCAAAATGAGCCTCAAGCTTTAGGAAGCGAAAGTAGGTAAAATTCTTAATATATTGGCAGCTTGTTCTTTTGTGCAGTAGGCTTCAACTGTTTTTAACAAATTGGTGCGAAGTGTTGCTAATTTAGGGCCACCCTTATGCATTAAAAGGCAAGCTTGCTCAAGGGCAAGTGTTGCGCCAAGTACGTCGGCGTCTGGCACATATAGCCCATTGCCTTCAAAGCTAGTTTCACGAAGTTCAAACCAAGGTTCATAGAGGAAGGGCATAGCTTCATCAGTAATAAAGCGTGCTTGGCGCATATAATCCCAGCCGCCAAGTCCAGCAAAGCCAACCACCATACAGCCGCTAGCCATGGCTTCAAGTGGTGGCAATGGACAGCCTTCAGGAAAACCAGTGGCAAGAAAAATATTACAGCCGCGCAGAACTTTTGCCACATCTTCAATCATAAGATTTTGCACACTCACCCATTCAATGGGAATGTCAGGGTAAAGGCGGGACATGCGGTCATTAAGTGCGTGCTGTATAAGGTTGCCAAAGGCTTTGTTTTTTCTTGGCATCCATGCTATGCGGATGGCTTTTTCTGCTGGCTTTTCAAGGTTATCAAGCTCTGGCGGGTAAAATAAATTTCTATCAATGCCAGGACGAAGAACTTGGCCATCTTTGCCAGTAACAGCTTGTAAGCACATGCGCACAGGGTCAGAAACATATAGAAAATCTACGTCAAGTTGATCCCAACGAGTTCCACCTGGTAATGGCGGTATGGCAAAGGACCAATTCTGCACGTATACTAAGCACTTAGCCTTGGCTTTTAAGCCAAGTACAAGGGCATTTATCCAGCCTTCAGGCACAATCCAAGTGTAATCAGGGCCAAGTTCAATATCGTTCCATTCAACAATGGAAACCTTGGATTTTGGTAATGTATGCGCATAACTGGCAAGAGGTACGTCACTTTCTTTAATAACAAAACAAACGTCACAGCCAGCCTCACCAAGGTGATGCCCAAGGTTTACTAATACAGCAAAACCGCCGCTAAGCGTTTGTAATGGTGGTAAAAAAATAGCAATTTTCTTTGTCATGACGCCATACTAACAAGTTATTTTTAAGCAGGCAAGTAATGTTTACTACTTATTAATTTTGCATTAAATGCTACGGTTTTAGTATGATTAGCGCGATTAATTAGTAGTAGCGTAGTTTAAGCTGAAATGAAGTATTATATTTGTTGACAAAAATTACATTGTTCTGTAAAGTTGCGCATTAATTTTAAGTAATTATATCAAAATATTGCGAGGACACTATGCCTACTAACTTTGGAAAAGCCTTAACATTTGATGATATTTTGTTATTGCCCGGCTATTCTCAAGTAACCCCCGACCTTGTGGGGATTGAAACACACCTTACCCCAGCCCTGCCTTTGCGTATCCCCCTGCTTTCTGCTGCGATGGATACTGTTACTGAATCAGCCATGGCTATATCTATGGCCCGCATGGGTGGTATAGGTATTGTGCACAAAAATATGTCTATTGAGCAGCAACGCCTTCAGATTGAAAAGGTTAAAAAATCTGAAAGCGGCATGATTTTAGATCCAATAACCGTAACTTCTGGCGACACAGTACACAAGGCTCTTGCTTTAATGGCTGATTATCGTGTGTCTGGTTTGCCTGTGGTGGATGCTGGTAAGCTTGTGGGTATATTGACAAATCGTGACGTAAGATTTGTGCAAGATACTAAGAGCACCTATGTTCACGAGGTTATGACCTCTAAAAATCTAATCACTGTGCCCATGGGTACAACGCTTGATGAGTCTCGCAAGCTTTTGCATGAGCATCGTGTTGAAAAGCTCTTGGTTGTTGATGGTGAAAATTCTCTGCGTGGCTTAATTACCATTAAAGATATTGATAAAGTTCAAAAATATCCCGATTCTTGTAAGGATGACAAGGGGCGTTTGCGCGTTGGTGCTGCCATTGGTGTTGGCGGTGTTGATAGGGCGAGCGAGCTTCTAGCCGCAGGTGCTGATGTGCTTGTGCTTGATTCTGCCCATGGTCATTCTGCCAATGTTATTAAAACTATTGAAGATGTTAAGGCGGCCTTCCCTAATTGTCAGCTAATAGCTGGTAATGTGGGCACATATGATGGAGCAAAGGCTTTATTTAAGGCTGGTGCTGATGCTGTTAAAGTGGGCATTGGGCCTGGCTCCATTTGTACAACACGCATTGTTGCTGGCGTTGGCGTGCCTCAGGTTACAGCTGTAATTGAAGCTTCTCGTGCCGCTAGAGAGATGGATCGTTGCTGCATTGCTGACGGTGGCATTAAGTTCTCAGGTGATATTGTAAAAGCCTTGGCGGTTGGTGCACACTCTGTAATGATAGGTAGCCTGTTTGCTGGCACTGAAGAAAGCCCTGGTGAAACTGTTTTATACCAAGGTAGAACTTATAAAATCTACCGTGGTATGGGCTCCATTGATGCTATGAAGGACGGCTCCTCCGACCGCTATTTCCAAGAAAAGAGCAAGAAGCTTGTGCCTGAGGGCATAGTTGGCCGTGTGCCTTATAGGGGCGGTGTTATGGATTCCATTTACCAGCTCATGGGCGGATTGCGTTCTGGCATGGGCTATGTGGGTGCAGCTAACCTTGATGAGCTACGTGAGAAAAGTGTTTTTTGCGAAATATCAGCCGCTGGCTTACGTGAAAGTCACGTGCATGATGTTATCATTACTAAGGAAGCTCCAAACTATCGCATTGACAATTAACAATAGGTTTTACCATGGCAAGCAAAGTAATTATTATAGATTATGGTTCACAAGTTACACAACTCATAGCACGTAGGGTGCGTGAGGCTGGCGTTTATTCAGAAATACATCCTTGTATTGTTACAGCGGATGAAGTTAAAGCCATGAATCCATCCGCCATTATTTTATCTGGTGGGCCTGCTTCGGTGGGTGAGGATGATGCCCCAGCCCTTGATGCTGGCTTTTTGGAGCTTGGTGTTCCTGTGCTTGGCATTTGTTATGGCATGCAATTATTGGCAAATGCCCTTGGTGGTGAGCTTGCGCGCTCAACTACCCGTGAATATGGCCCTGCTGACCTTACCATGACAGCAAAATCCTGCTTACTTTGGGATGGTCTTGACCTTGCAAAGGCGACTCGTATTTGGATGAGCCATGGTGATAAGGTTAAAACTGTTCCTCAAGGTTTTGAAATTATAGCAAAGACTGACACTTTAGACGTTGCAGGCATGGCTAATGCTGAGCGTCAAATTTATGCAGTTCAATTTCACCCAGAAGTTCACCACAGTGTTGATGGTGAGCGTATGTTGCAGAATTTCTTGTTCCGCATTGCTAAGATAGAGCCAGATTGGACTATGTCATCCTTTGTGGAGCGCTGTATTAAAGAAATGGCTGAGCAAGTGGGCGATAGGCATGTGGTCTGCGCTCTTTCTGGTGGTATTGACTCAACAGTCGTTGCAGTGCTTTTACACAAGGCCATTGGGCATCGCTTGCATTGTATTTTTGTTGATAATGGCGTTCTACGCATGGATGAAGGTGAAGAAGTTGTTTCATATCTACGTGAACACTTTGACCTTAACTTAAAATTTGTTCAAGCGCAGGAGCGTTTTCTATCAAAGCTTGAAGGTGTGGATGACCCTGAGCAAAAGCGCAAAATCATTGGTTATACATTTATTGATGTGTTTGATGAAGAAGCTAAGGCCTTGGGGCAAGTGGATTTTCTTGCACAAGGTACACTTTACCCAGACGTTATTGAATCCATATCCCACAAAGGCCCAAGTGCTGTAATTAAGAGCCACCACAATGTGGGCGGTTTGCCAGAAACTATGAATTTAAAGCTCATTGAGCCTTTGCGTGAATTATTTAAGGACGAAGTACGCAAAGTTGCGGCAGAGCTTGGCATGCCAGATTTTATTGTATGGCGCCATCCTTTCCCTGGGCCTGGGCTTGCCATTCGTATATTGGGCGAAATAACTCAAGAAAGGCTTGATATTTTACGCCGTGCTGACAAAATCGTTCAGGAAGAATTAAAAACTTCTGGCTGGTACCGTAAGGTATGGCAGGGTTTTGCAGTGCTTTTACCATTAAAGACTGTGGGCGTTATGGGCGATGGCCGCACTTATGAGCATGTAATTGCTTTAAGGATTGTGGACAGTGTTGATGCCATGACTGCTGACTGGGCAAGGCTTCCTGCTGAATTGCTTGAGCGTATGTCTAGTCGTATTATCAATGAAGTTAAGGGTGTAAATAGGGTTGTGTATGATATTTCATCCAAGCCGCCAAGCACCATTGAATGGGAATAGTTTTAAAAAAGAGGTAAGGCATGTTTGGAATTGGCAGTACAGAAATTCTGGTCATTATAGTTGTAGCATTGGTTGTGCTTGGCCCTAAAAGTTTGCCCGGCATTGCAAAGACTGTGGGCAAGGTTATGGGCGAATTTCGCAAGGTTACAACAGAATTTCAGCGTACTATGAATGCAGAAGTGGCCCAAGATGAACATGAAAAACTAAAAAAAGAAGCCGAAGAAGAGCTTTTTGGTGATGAAAAAAAGGATGTGGCAACCACATCTAAAACAGCACCAAAAGAAGCACAGGCTGAGGCTAAAGGCGAACAAGTAGCAGAAGAAGCTACTGAAAATAAAGACACTACTGTTAACGTTGATTCCAACTCACCCCTTGCTCAGGCCGTAGCCAAAGCAGAAGCAGAGGCCACAGAAGAAGCCAACAATGAGGCTAAAACTGAGGATGCAATTGTAATCAACGCTAAGGCAAATACAGCTGAAAAGGTTTAGTAATAAATGGGCAATTCGTCAGATAAAACGTGCACAGTTGCAGATATTGCAACTGATGATGCTGAAAATCAAGATACTTTGACTGAAAGCAATGTTGAGGATGTGGCAAGTAATAATGCTAACGCCCTCAACGATGCTAAGCATGAAAAAACTGACAATGATTTTGTTTATGAAGGCTCTATCCTTAGCGCTGGTGCTTGGGACGGGTCAGACAATACTGACGCCACAAATAACATTGCGGCTTATGAGTTAAGCAAGCAAGAACAAGAAGAAGCCGAAAGCGCTGAACCAAGCGAAGTGACCAACTCCAAGCAAGATGAAGCGACTAACTCCGAGCAAGATGAAGCCGCCAGTACTGAAATAGCAAATAAACGCACACCACCTCCACGCAAAACACCAGAAGAACGTGGAATTTTGCCTGAAATGGAGGAAGAAAAGCAAGAGCGTGGCATGACGCTTATGGAGCATCTTGGCGAATTGCGCACAAGGCTTGTGCGTTCATTTATTGCTGTGGGCCTTGCTTTTGCTGTGTGTTATACCTTTTCTGAGCAATTATTTGCAGAGCTTTGCAAGCCATTGCTTGCAGCTTTGCCTGAAGGCTCAAAGCTTATCTTCACAGCCCTACCTGAGGCATTTTTTGTTTATTTAAAGGTTGGCTTGGTGGCTGCTGTCTTTGTGGCAAGTCCATTTTTATTCTATCAAATTTGGTCATTTATTGCGCCTGGTCTTTATGATGATGAAAAAAAATACGTCATCCCTATGGCGTTGATTTCAGCCATATTTTTTATATCTGGGGCTAGTTTTTGCTTCTTTGTGGTCTTCCCATACGCTTTTACATTCTTTGTGGGCTTTGCTAGTGAAGAGATTGCCGCCATGCCTTCGCTTGGTGAGTATTTAGGCTTTTCATTAAAATTGCTCATAGCCTTTGGGCTGATTTTTGAAATGCCTTTGTTTACATTTTTCCTTTCACGTCTTGGCCTTGTGACTGCCGCAAGGATGCGTAACTTTAGGCGCTATGCCATTTTGTGTATCTTCATTATTGCAGCGATTTTGACTCCACCTGATGTAATATCTCAATTACTTATGGCAATGCCCATGATGATATTATATGAAGTAAGTATTGGCGTTGCTGCAGTTTTTGGTAAGAAGAAAAAACAAGACACCGAAGATGAAAGTAGTGATGAAGATAATGAAAATGATAACATGGCGGATAATAAAGCCGAAGCGTAAAGCTTATTTTAAGTTAGTTGGCATCTAAATTTTTTAATTACAATTTCAGACATTCCAAAAAGCGCCAAGTTTCAGGAGATATTATGGGTAAAGAACGCATAGCAACCGTTGCTCGCACTACCAAGGAAACAGATATTAAACTTGCTTTAAACCTTGAAGGTAATGGCAAAATTAATATAAATACTGGTGTGGGTATGCTTGACCATATGCTTAATTTAACAGCATTTTGGGCTGGTTTTGACTTGGAAGTATCTTGTGTGGGTGATATTCATATTGATGCACATCACACTGCAGAGGATGTTGGCTTATGCCTTGGGCAGGCTTTGGCCACGGCCCTTGGCGAGCGTAAAGGCATTGCTCGTGTTGGGCATGGTCGTGTTCCGATGGATGAGGCTTTAGCAGACGTTACCATTGATATATCTGGTCGTCCTTGGCTTGAGTGGCGTGGGGATGAGCTCTTGCCGCCTATTTTGGGCGGGGAGGAGCGTGACCTTTGGCGTGAATATTATAAAGCATTTGTATCATCAGCACGTATGAATTTACACATTAGCTTTTTATACGGAAAAAACGGGCATCATTTGCTTGAATCTGCGGCAAAGGGGCTTGGTTTAGCTTTGGCTGCTGCTGTGCGAGTGGATGGGCAGAATATACGTAGTACTAAGGGAGGGCTTGATTAATGCGTATCAAAAATTTTGTTTTTTTAATGACTATTCTTTGTACTGCGTTTTTGCTTGGGGCTTGTCAAAAGAGCATGCAGGATGTGGAGCGTGGTGCCTCTGTAATTCCTTTGGATTTAACAGTTGGCGTTGTTCCATTTAATCAACCTGTTACAACTAGTGAATTGATTGTGGGCCATATTCCACAAAAGCAAGGAATTGCTGCAAAAGATCTTTTGGGCAAATTGGATATTATGTTGCGCAGTAGCCTTTATGAAACAAAGCGTACCTATACTTGGCTTGCTGCCCCATTGTCACTAAAAGCTAGTGATTATAGTGACTCTGAAACTCCGCTTGGTCTTGAAGCTTGGTTAAATTATGGGCGCGATTATAAAGTAGATTTTTTAATTGTGCCACAAGTTTTGAATTGGCATCAGCGTGAAGGCTCTCGCGCTGGGGTTACTGAGGCTGCACATGTGCGAGTTGAGTTCTTCTTACTTGATATTCGTCACGGGCGTATTTTCCGCCGTTCTGTTTTTGAAGAAAAGCAGCTTGGTTTAGTGGATGACATTTCCCGTGTTGGTGATTTTTTCAAGCGTGGTGGTGGTTGGGTAACTGCTGAGGAGTTAACCCAAGAAGCAATTATCAAAGCAATGGATGAGCTAGGTTTGCAATAATGATTATTTTTCCTGCTGTAGATATTAAAGATGGTAAGGCTGTACGCCTAAAACAAGGCAAGGCTGATGAAAGCACTGTTTTTGAAAATGACCCCATAAAAGCAGCCAAGCTTTGGGAAGATGCTGGCGCTACTTGGTTGCATGTGGTTGACCTTGATGGTGCCTTTGATGGCTTGCCAGTTAGTGCAAAAGTTGTTGGCTCTATTTGTGAGCAACTGAATATACCAGTGCAGCTTGGTGGTGGTATTAGGCACATTGATACAGCCAAGGCTTATTTTGATGCAGGTGTTACTAGGCTAATTATTGGCACTATGGCTCTTGAAGACCCTGAAATGTTTAAAGCACTTTGTGCGGCCTATCCAAACCGTATTGGCGTATCCTTGGATGCACAAGATGGTGAGCTTAAGACTAAGGGTTGGGTAGAAGGAGTTGGCCTAAGTGTTGATGAAGTCATGCCACGCTTACATGACGATGGGGCAGCGTTTATTATTTATACTGATATTGCAAGGGACGGCATGCAAAGCGGCGTAAATGTACCTGCAATGCAACATATTTGTAGCCTTTCAAAATTACCAGTTATAGCCGCAGGCGGGGTTAGCACTATTGAAGATATTAAAAAGCTTTATCCTCTTAGTGTTGAGAGCTCATTACAAGGCGCCATTAGTGGGCGTGCTTTGTATGAAGGAACGCTTGAGCTTGGTGAGGCTTTAGCCTTTATTAATCAGCAAAAATAAAAGGGTAAGTGTAATTTATAAAGATTGAAATTTGACTTGGCGTGATGATGTTAAGGTAACAAAACATCAAATTGATTAGTTGATGCTGAAAAATGCGTGGAAACGCATTTTTCAGCATCAATTATTTTTAGTGCTTTAATTGCCGCAAGCGCAGTTATGTTGATTATTTTTATCGTTACAAGATTGGATTGGGCTTTGTGGACATGAGCATTTGGCCTCAGATGCACAGCCAATGCATTTAACACCCTTTCTTTTTTGAATAATAATATATGATATGGCAAGGCCCAATATGGCAAAAATTATTAACCAAATAATAAAGTCATTCATAATTTACTCATTTTACAGCTCATGGTTTATGTTAAAATAATATAAACCATGAGCTGTGTGTTTTAGTTTCCTTTTTATTGTGCTGTTGCGGCCTTATAAGTTTGGATGGAGGCATCATTACCTTTCTTTATTAAGAAGGCAAGTAAGCCAATTAGGCCAAGCACAACTACAAGCCCTGGCAAAAATGCTGTCCCAACAGTGCCAAGTGTAAGTAGAGTACCGATTTGATATACAAGGAAAGCTACAACAAAAGCTGTACCAAATTGTAACCCAATGCCAGCAAAGAGCCATTTTTTATTTTCCATTTCAGCATTCATGGCGCCTATGGCTGCAAAGCAAGGAGGTGTGAATAGGTTGAACATTAAATATGCAAGAGCGGCAACCTGAGTCATGCCCATGGTTTGGGCAACAGTAGTTGCGCCATCGATTAAAGCAAGTTCTTCAGTATCAATGAAATTGGTAATTCCATAAACAACTGCCAGTGTACCAACCACGTTCTCTTTAGCAATAAAACCAGTAATGGCAGCAGCAGCTAATTGCCATGCACCAAAACCAAGCGGTAGTAATAAGAAAGCAAATGGGCCGGAGATGGATGCAAGAATGCTTGTGCCTTCTGCTCCTTCAGCAACCACATTAAATGACCAATCAAAGGTTTGCATAATTTGAACTAGAGCATTACACACTAAAATAACAGTAGCGGCTTTGATAATAAAGGCTTTACCACGTGATAGCATGGATACAGTGGCCTTTATGAGGTTAGGGAACTGGTACTCTGGTAACTCCATGATGAAGAAGGATGGAGCGTCCCTATGGCCTGAAATACGCATGATAGCAAAAGCACCAAAGACGATTAGTGCTATGCCCATAAAGTACATGGAAGTACCTACCCATGGATCATCAGCAAAAAAGGCACCTGCAAATAGGGCAATTACTGGTAATTTTGCACCACAAGGCATAAATGGCGTAAGCATGGCAGTTGTTCTGCGTTGACGCTCATTTCTAATGGTTCTTGTAGCCATAACACCTGGAATTGCACAACCAGTGCCAATTACCATGGGGATGATGGACTTGCCAGATAGGCCAACGAATTTCAAATATCTGTCCATAACCACAGCAACGCGAGCCATGTAACCGCAATCTTCAAGCAAAGCTAATAAGAAGAACATAACCATGATTAGCGGCAAGAAACCTACAACAGCACCAACACCACCGATGATACCATCAAGTAATAATGCTTTTGCAAGAGGGGAGGCCCCTTCACCCATGGCAGCTCCAGCCCATTCATTAAATGCATCTATATAGCCCACAAGCCAATCAGCAATGAATGTTCCAACTGTTGTTTGTGAAATATAAAATACAGTCCACATTACAAGGGCAAAAATGGGAATACCTAAATATTTATTAGCTAAAATTTGGTCGGCTGTATCTTGAAGTGATTTTACATTACTAGCAGTTTTGCGTGTTTCAACAGATTCAACAACGGAATTAACAAAATTATAACGTCTAAGGTCGTAATCTTTTGCATCTTCTTTATTGTTGATTTTAGAATCATCTTGAGTGAACGGTGCTTGCTGGCCTTGGCCTTGAGCAGATACAACAGCAGACATAAGCTCTTTAAGCCCTTCGTTTAGGGTGGCTGTTGTTGGAATCACAGGGCAGCCCAAGGCTTTAGAAAGCTCTTTTACATCAATATTAATTTCTTTCTTAGAATTTAAATCAGATTTATTTAAGGCAACAACTACAGGTATGCCTAGCTCTAATAATTGAGTCGTGAAAAAAAGACTACGATTTAAGTTTGTTGCATCAACAATATTAATAATGGCTTCAGGCTTTTCGTCCTGAACAAATTTACGTGTAATATTTTCTTCAGAAGTAAATGGCGACATGGAGTAAGCGCCTGGTAGGTCAACGGCAATAAGCTTTTGCGAACCATCCAAAAGATTTTGCTTAATGGCGCCTTCTTTTTTCTCAACTGTAACGCCTGCCCAGTTGCCTACCTTTTCAATCTTACCAGTAATGGCGTTAAATAGTGTTGTTTTACCACTATTTGGATTTCCTGCTAGTGCAATTCTCATTCTATTCTCCTAATTTAAATATAGATGGCTTTAGCCAAGTTTTCGTCAATGCTATATCTAGCATCTTTAATAGTAATCACTAAATTTTGATTAAGCTTTGAAACGATTGTTACTTTTTGCTCAGCGTAACAGCCTAAAGAAAAAAGAAATTTCTCCATTTCATCATCACCATAAGTTTCAATTCCTACTATAGTGTACTCTGTAAGAATTTCACCTTGTGCTAAATTTTTTTGCATGCATGTCCTCATCTAGTGAAAATTATTGAAAAAATAATCAAATAGATATTGATGTTTATTCTCGTAATGAATTTATAATTCAACTGAATTTGATTGTCAATATTAAATTAAAGAATCTATGATAACTATATCTTATCAAAATAATTAAATTGTACTTATAAAAAAATGTTTAAAAGATGTTGACAATCATTTTCAATTAACTTAGGTTGGTCTCGCATGACCCATCCTTCCAAATATTGCCCGGGATATGTGGTAGTACCTGAATCCCCTCCCGGGTAATATTTAAGGTTTTTTGGTTTAGATAATTAATTTGCTAAAATCTCAAGTAAATTCATTGCTTGAGTAAAATATAGTGGAGGAAGCTATGAAAAGAAGATTGATGACCTTGGCCCTTGCTGCTGCATTGGTTTGGGGTTGCGTAACAGATGCAAAAGCCATTGAGTTTAAAGCTAGTGGCGAGTGGTTAATGGGTTTTGGCGGTGTGCATAACACCATGCAGACCAACAGAAATAACCCTAACTCTAATGACATTTTTGGTGCGGCTCAGCGTATCCGTTTGCAATTAGATGCAGTTGCATCTGAGCACCTATCTGGTACATTCCAAATAGAAATTGGCGATACCAAATGGGGTAACAATGGAGAAGGCGGCGCCCTTGGTGCTGACCAAAAAGTTATTGAAGTAATGAGCGCTTACCTTGACTGGTATGTGCCTAATACTGAATTGCAATTCCGCATGGGTATCTTTGGTGCAGCTATGCCAAACGCTGCTGGTGGTGCTGCAATTATCGATGAGCAAATTGCTGGTGTTGTAGCTAGCTATGCTATTAACGATATGGCAAGCATTACAGCCATGTGGTTACGTCCATTTAACGATAACTACACCACTGGTGCTCCTGCTGGTAAGTTAAGCGATCCAGCTAACTACCTTGATAACGTAGATTTATTTGCACTTGCTGTACCTCTAAAGTTTGAAGGCGCTGAAGTAACCCCGTGGGTTATGTACGGCATGCTTGGTCAAAACCACTTATATGCTGATGGTACAGTAGCTAATGGTGTTGCTGGTGGGTTCTTCCCAATTGGCTTTGGCGGCCCAGACAAAAGAGAAAATGCCTACGGTTCAATTTTCTTTGCTGGCCTACCTATAATTATCACTGCTGCTGATCCTTGGAACATTGAGTTTGATGTTAACTATGGTTCTATTTCTGGCTTTGGTGATTACACTGTTACCCCTATTGGTGGTGTAGCCGAGCAAGCTAGCTCTAACCGTTCTGGTTGGGTTATTAAAGGTCTTGTAGAATATCAAATGGATTGGGGACGTCCTGGTCTATTTGCATGGTACGGCACAGGTGATGACGGTGACGTAGAAAACGGTTCTGAGCGTATGCCTTTTATCTCACCAGCCGGTAACTTTACATCATTTGGCTTTGATGGCTATGGTTGGGGCGCTCTTGGTGAGTCCGGTAAACTTGGCAACCACTATGATGGTACCTGGGGTATTGGCCTTCAAGTTTCTGAGTTCTCCTTCGTGGAAGATCTTAGCCACACATTCCGCATTGCTTACATCGGTGGTACTAACAGCCCAGAAATGCTAAAATACCGCGGTTTAGGTTCTACTGGTTGGGGTGAAGATATCTACCTAACCACTCAAGACAGCATCTTTGAAATTAACTTTGACAGCGTTTATAACATCTATGAAAACCTAAACGCTATCTTTGAAGTTGGTTACATGATTAACGGCTTTGACATCAACGAGTGGCACAACACCGTTGGTAGAAGCAATGACTTTGGCGGTAAATCTGACGCTTGGAAAGTTAACCTAATCATGGAATACAGCTTCTAAAGCATAAACTCTTAACATGTTCTATTCTTGAACACGTCAACCATCAAGGGAGTGGCTTTTGCCGCTCCCTTATTTTTTGGGCTAGCCATCAACTAATTTAGGTTTTGGTAAGTATTTGTTAAAGTAGCGGTAGGAATTTATCCTATGTTGAGCATAAAAAAACCCTCTACCAACAGGCAGAGGGGCTTAATCTAAATTTATATTCTTATAATCTTAAAAAATTGCTTTTTGCATACGTTTAATATGCACTACTGATAGTCCTAAAAAGACGCTACCGGCAAGTATATGTATGCGTTTATTGCCAACCCCAATGGCAAGGGCTGTTACTCCCAAGGCAGTAGCCATGGTGCGATTAAATAACCTACGCCTATCCTTTGTGCTCATATTGCTAAAACAAGCTGGTAGACAGCATGCCTTTTCTTTAGTGGGCTTAGGCTCAGGCACATATCCTTCAAAATCAAGGAATTGTGAACCTTGTTTTAAGAGTTCGAGTAAGGTTTCTTGTGTAATTACTTCTTCGTCATATTGAAGCAGAATGGAACCAGTTTTTAAATTGCTAGTAAAAGCCTCAAAACCGTCAATACTGCTAACAATGTTTTGAACTTGTGCTACAATTTGTTCATCTTTGAATATGGGATGCCGTAAACGTATCCTACCTTCTACAAAAGATGTTACATAGTTTTCAATCATCCTTATTCTCCATGAACTGAGTTAAAGATTATTCTGCTTGTTTTATAGGTACAAGCGGGCGCATGGCATTGGCAGTAACCCCAACCGTAGTGGTATTGTGTAGCACTGCTGATACAGTTGGCGTAATCACACCAAACAAGCTTAAACCTAAATAAGCAGAGTTTAGCCCTGTATTCCATGCAAAATTAGCCTTAATTCGCTTAAGTACTCCTTGCCCAAGTTGCCTTGCAGTGAGTAAACCTTCTAGTGAGCTATGTGTTAATACCACATCTGCTACCTCTTGCGCAAGGTCAGTTCCGTCACGTAAACTTACGCCCACATCGGCTAAGGATAAAGCAGGGGCGTCGTTCATGCCATCGCCAACCATAATAACCTTAGCACCCTCTGCTTGAAGTTGGCTAATGATTTCTGCTTTATTTACAGGTAAAATTTTAGAATAAAATTCTGTAATGCCAAGTCTTTGAGCAATATTTTCTGCTGAGCGTGTTTCATCGCCAGTAATCATAACGATACGTTTTACACCAAGGGCATAAAGTCCATTGATAACATCTGCGGCTTCTTCTCTTATGGTGTCTTCAATGGCAATTAGGCCGGCAATTTCAGCGTCAATAGCTAAATAAAGTAAGGAGTAACCTTGTGAGAGCAGGGCATTAGCTTCATCTTCTAGTGGGCCAAGTGAAATATTTTCATCCTCACAAATATAATGCCTGCTGCCAAGCAATACGCGCTTATCACGCCAGCGGCTAGCAATGCCATGAGCAACAATATATTCAACTTCGCTATGTTCCTCCCTGTGTTTAAGGCCTTCTTCGTCAGCCTTCTGAACTACAGCACGGGCAACAGGGTGGGGGAAATGTTCTTCAAGGCAAGCGGCAAGGCGCAAAATTTCTTTTTCTGAAAGCTCGCCATGAGCCACAACTTGGGCCACTCGTGGCTTGGCTTGTGTTAAGGTGCCGGTTTTGTCAAAAACCACAGTATCAGCCTCGGCTAAGGCTTCTAAAAATACACCACCTTTAATCAAAACTCCGCGGCTTGCGCCCTCACGCATGGCAGCTAATATGGCAAGCGGGGTTGCAAGGCGTAACGCGCAAGAATAATCCACAAGCAATACAGATGCTGCGCGTATGGGGTTGCGAGTAATTAGCCACACAATGCCAGAAAGTAAGAAGGTAAACGGCACTGCCATATCAGCAATACGCATGGCCTTGCCTTCAACTGATGCTTTTAGATGTTGTGAATCTTCAATAAATTCTACAATTTTTTGTAAGCGAGTTTCTGTACCAATGTGTGTTGGCTGTATAAATAGTGTGCCATCCTCAACAATTGTGCCTGCAAAAACAGAATCGCCCATTTTACGGAAAACACCCTCAGGCTCGCCAGTCATGGAGGCCTGATTAACAATGGCCTCACCCTCTTCAACAATACCGTCAACAACAATAACACTTCCTGAGCGTGCAATGATGATATCATCTAGGGTAAGTTGCTCAAGCGGTATGCGCATTTCTTCGCCATCTCGCTTAATCCAAACGGCGTCGATGTCAAGGCTCAAACTTTGTACAAGGCTTGCTCTTGAGGCTTGTCTTGTCCACTCTTCAAGGGCTGTTCCCATGCTCAATAGGAATGTAAGTATGCTAACTGTGCGGAAATCACGCCTAAAGAGTGATATTGCTATGGCAGTTGCGTCCAGTACATCAACATTAAGCTTGCCTTGCAGTAGGGATTTTAAGCCTTGTAATATGTAGGGTATGGAGCGTTGAACTGCGCCAAATGCGCGTAAGGTCATGGGCATAAGTGGACGCAAAACTACAAAGCGAAATAAAGGCCAAACAAAAAGCTTTGACCCCATACCCGAAACTGCTGTGGCAACACCATTTTGAACTGGGGCCAAATACATATTTGTGGGTATGGGGGCATTATGAATCCCTAATGCTTCAAGTGCTAATCCACGCATCTCTATACTGTCATACCAAAATAGAACGCTACCAGTCCTAGCATTAATTTCTAAATTTATAATGCCAGTTAAGGGCTCAAGCAGGCGTGTTATTTGTTTTGTGCTACGCAAGCTTAAGGCTTGAGCTGCACGTAAGCGCAAACGCCCATTGGTACCAGTCGATTCGTGGACAATACTTAATTGCATAAATTCCTACTTATTAGGCAGATTCTTCTTTTTGTGCTTTACGCTTTTCGGCTGAGCTTTGAGCTTCAGCAACTAGATCTTCAACATTTTCCTTCAAGGTTTCAACCTTGCCCATGAATGCATCCTTTGCATCCATACCGCGACTGATTAGGCCAGCAGCAAATGGGCGAACACCTTCTTGACGTGAAACAGCAGCGCTACCAACAGCACCAACTACAACACCACCGATAAACACTAATGCAAATTTTAGAAAACCGTTCATGTTTCCTCCTATTGAAAATTGATAATGAGTTAAAAAGCAAATCAGTTGTCAATTGTTTTTTATTCAAATAAAAACTGAAAAGCAAGCATTTTTTCACGCAAAAACCATATTTTTTAGGTAAAAAAGTTGCATTTTCTGCAATTTTGATGATGATAATACACCTCAAAGTAGAGCATTTTGCACTAATTTCTGAACTTGAAAATCATTATCGTATTCAGGTTTTTGTGTCAAGGTTTTTTGCGCTTAATTCTAAGGACTTTTAGGTCGTAAAGTATGATTTTGATAGTGATTATTGAATGTTTTCTTAATTTGAAAAGGACTATTATTATACAATTGCTCAGGCTAACGGTATTTTTTACTTCAAAAAAAATGAAATTTTTTTATTTTTTTCTAAAATTTTGGGAATTAGTCGACGCTGAAAAACAATTAACACCACTAAAATAATAGTATTTTAATCAAAATATTCTAACAAAATTGCCAGAAAAAAGGGGGTGTAGCATGCTTTTTTAGCGATTTTATGACGCAAAAAAATGGTTTTTCAAGCGGCGGCTAACACAATTTGAGCAAAGCTCAAATTGTGCGCCACGGAAAACAAGCAGGAATTGCGTTGCGTACGATTTACGTAAGGTTCGTAAACTCACCACGTAAACGGCTTTGCCGCCCGTTGGGTCGAACTTCCTGCGACTGCAAAGCGGTGTTTGGAGTGAGCGTGTCTTTTTTGAAAAATGCGTGGCAACGCATTTTCAGCATCTACGAATTAGGGGCTTGATATGAAAAAGACTAACAAAAAAACCCTGCATATTTTCATATACAGGGTTTTTGCTTATGTAATTTGTACTTAAGTCAAATAATCACCGCGGTTAAATTTGAATTTTTCCGTGGTGGCAAGAAC
>CAYJCI010000003.1:14995-34221 GCA_964368595.1 uncultured Desulfovibrionaceae bacterium | reverse complement strand
TTAAGCTTAGGATATTTCTGTAGTTGATTGGCAATAAGTTGTGGGTGGCAGTCCCTTATGGCATCAACACTAGTAACGACTACCCTCCTAGCTTGAAAAAGCGGCGCACTATCACTGGCAATAGGATAAATATAGGTTGGCTTTAAAGTTCCCATTAAGGTTGGTACAAGGGTATTATTTTGCCCATTAACTTCAAACTCAAAGCCCTTCTTCGTTTGTTCACTATGCATTTTGCATAGGTCATATATAGAAATTAGAGCTTGTTCAACTGAGTTTTTACCAATTATACTATAAGGATGATTTATTGATAGTTGCTCAAATGCATCAAATGGCTTATGCACCCTTTGCATACCTTGACTGCTACTATCCCCCACATAACCAAGTACATCAATACAACCACTAGCAATGGAAAGAGAGCCAAGACCACTACCAAGCAAGGTTACATCTTTGCCCCTTTTAGCCGCAGTATAAGCAGCCATAAGGCCAGCAATGCCCATGCCCACCACAAGAACGTCCATTTTATTCTGCTTGTTCATGGCTTGCTCCATCAATATTTAACGTGGCAGAATACACAGCCCGCCCAAGCTCTAACTCCTTTAGCTGCATGCCCCACAAAGCAGGGCGCAAACCCTTTAAGCGTTCATTTAGGAATGATCTTAAATGTTGCGTTGGTTGTACTTTTAAGGGGATTTTGTGCTCTGTTAAAACCCCAATGGTGCGCATGGAGCAAAAAATTCCCTGACAAGTCCCCATGCCAAGGCGAGTTCGCAAGCGTATATCAGTTAGGCTGTGTGTTGCTTTATCCTTTGCTACATGTAAAATTTCAGCGCTGCTTACCATCTCGCATTCACAAAGCAAATCATTTTTCTTAACATCTGCTAGCTGTGCAAAGTCTTCACCCAGACGGTCTTCAACCAAGTGAATATCTTGCCCTGGGAAAATCTTTTTAACCTTTTCTCTAACAGTAGCATCAATTTCTGGAACTAGCGGTTGGGTTGCGGTAAGGCATGGAGCATCTACTTGCAAATGTTTGCAAACTAAATCGGACATTTTTTCTGCCATTAGGCGATATGTGGTTAACTTTCCGCCAAAAATACTTGCAAAACCCTTCAGGCCCTCCTCGCTATGATCAACAATATGAAAATTGCGGCTGGCAGAGCGGCCCGCTGTTCCACTGGGAGTATATAGAGGGCGAGTGCCAGCAAAGGCTCGTAAAATGCGGTAATCTTCAATATTTGGAAATAGTGGCTTGCCAAGCTCCAAAAGGCGTATGACCTCAGCGCTTGTGGGGCGTGTATCGCCAGGGCTTTTAGCTGGGCTTGAGGTTGTGCCAAGAATTGTTACAGAGCCATGCGGTACAAAAATATCACCATCGGAGCTTTTGTGTAAGCGGTTTATCACTCGTGAAGTAAAGCGATAGTTAAACACAATTAAAGTGCCCCTATCTGGCGAAACCTGCACCTCAAGGCCTGCCATATGCGCAATTTCACCACACCACGAGCCAGCAGCATTAACTATATACTCACAAGGCACAAAAAATTGCTCTTCATTTTGCATGTTTACTACATGCACACCCTTAATCGCACCACTTTCAGTCTCAATATCCACAACCTTATGATAGGTCAAAAAATCACTACCATAACGCCTTGCGGCTGAAGCATTGTGCCATACTAGGCGAAAGCCATCGATGCAAGAATCTGGCACGCGATAGACGGTTTTAATATCTGCAGCAAGGTTTGGCTCAAGCTTTCTAGCCTCAGCAACGTCAAGTAATTCTGCCTCAATACCAGCGGCAGCGCAGGCATCAACCCAAGGTGCAACAAAATCTGAAGGATCATTGGCAGTTTGAACAAAAAAACCTTCGGTTTCTTCCACACATTGTTTACACATTTTGCGTAAAAGCAGATTTTCAGCAATACATTCTCGGGCAGACTCACTATCCCCCATAACGTAGCGAGCGCCACTATGCAAAAGACCATGAAAGCGCGAGGAAGTACCATAGGCAAGGCCACCTTGCTCTATAAGCAAAGCACGAATACCACGCATACTTAAATCTCTAAGTATGCCAACCCCTGTGGCGCCACCACCAATGATTACAACTTGGTATTCTTTCATTTTTTCGCTCATGTTGTAAATGTGATACTATGATTTTAAAAGGGTGAAAAGCAGAACTTTCACTATGAACCATCAAAATAAACAATTAATATCACTATATTTATTTACCATCTTCAATCCAAGCATGAGATCTTTGTACTGCACGATGCCATTGATAAAGCAATTCTTCACGCCTCTCTGTTGACATTTTGGGCTCAAAACGGCGTTCCAATTGCCAATTGGCGGCAAGCTCATCTTCCGTTTGCCAAAAGCCCACAGCAAGGCCAGCAAGATAGGCGGCACCTAGGGCCGTGGTTTCAGTAACTATGGGTCTTTCAACTACAACGCCAGTTAAATCAGCTTGATACTGCATAAGCATGCTATTGCGGCTAGCACCACCATCCACACGCAATGAATGCAATTCAACACCGGCATCTTTTTGCATAGCATGAATAATATCTAATGTTTGCAGGGCAATACTTTCAAGTGTTGCTCTGGCAATATGCCCACGTGTGGTACCACGAGTGATGCCAACCATAGTACCACGTGCATATTGATCCCAATAAGGAGCACCAAGCCCCACAAATGCTGGTACAAAAAACACTCCACCATTGTCTGGCACAGTGGAGGCAAGGCCCTCCATGTCAGAAGAATCCTTTATAATTTGCAGGCCATCCCTTAACCATTGCACCACAGCACCACCTGCAAATACACTACCCTCCAAGGCATAATACATGGCCTTGGAATTTTGCCAAGCAACGGTTGTAAGCATGTTATTTTTGCTTTCTTTTGCTTGTGTGCCAGTATTCATGAGCAAAAAGCAACCAGTGCCATAAGTATTTTTGGCCATGCCTTCTTTTAAGCAAGCATTACCATACGTTGCAGCCTGCTGATCACCAGCAACACCAGAAATGGGCACTGGCTTACCAAAAAATTCTGCATGGCTCTTTGCCATAATGCTTGATGATGGGTGCACCTCTGGAAGCATGCTGCGTGGCACGCCCAATATTGCCAATAATTCATCATCCCATTGGCCCGTATGAATATTAAAAAGCAAGGTGCGGCTAGCGTTGGAGGGGTCTGTCACAAAGGCTGACTTTTTGCTCAAATTCCAAATAAGCCAAGTATCAATAGTGCCAAAGAGCAAATCTCCAGCTTCTGCCTTGGCCCGAGCGCCAGATACATTATCTAAAATCCAGCGTACCTTGGTGCCAGAAAAATATGCATCAAGCACAAGGCCTGTTTTTTCACGAATTATTTGAGCCTTGCCTTCGGCGCGTAGCTTATCACAAAAAGCAGCTGTACGGCGATCTTGCCACACAATGGCATTATATACAGGCTCGCCAGTTATTTTATCCCAGACAACAGTGGTTTCACGTTGGTTTGTAATACCTATTGCGGCAATATTATTACCATTTATGCCTGCATTTTTAACACAATCCCTAGCAACATGGATTTGCGTATCAATAATTTCTGTGGGACTATGTTCAACCCATCCTGGCTGTGGGTATATCTGGGTAAATTCTTTTTGCTCCACTTGAAGTATATTAGATTTATGGTCAAACAAAATGGCACGAGAAGACGTAGTTCCTTGATCCAATGCTAAAATATAATTTGCACTCATAAAACTTCCTTTGGTAGTTTTTAATCAAGCCATTATATGAACAAATCTAATTACAAAGCCTTATCTGCACCAAGCCACAGGCAATCTACTCAAGGCTGTGGTTGATATTCCCGATAAATATTTTTGGCGCATACGCCAAGGGGCGGCCTTATCCACACCTTCACTAGCATATTGCAGGGTTTGCCTGCCGTATTTATTATTAATTGCATCCAAGGCATGCATGAGCTTTGTAGACCTTGCCTTGGCTATTTCTTGCTTAGGATTACACATAGTTAACAAGTTGCCTTGATGGGAATTTGCTTGGCAAATATCATATAACATTACCCCAGCTTTAGCATAGGCAATGCCATCTTTAAATATAGCCTCAAGCCCAAGCATAGCCTTTTGTAAAAGCAGGCCAGTATCTGCCGTGGGCTCTGGCAAATTAATATGCACAGTTTCGGCATATCTATTGCCAGCCTTGCATTTATCACCAGCATGTTTTGACGACGCAATATACACAGCAAAGCCCTTAGCTAGCAATTTTTCACGCCGTAAGCGCATGCTGGCATTGGCTGTAAATGTAGATATGGCCTCAGCAAGCTCTGACTTTTTATAGATTTTAACACCAAAAGAGCGAGATGAAACAAGGGTTTGCCTAATATTTCCAGCAGGGTTTTCAGCCATACAAACAATACCACGCAGCTCCATGGCAGTATGTAAACCCGTTATACTTAATTGCTTTTTAAGCCAAGCATTGTCCTTATCACGCAAGTCTTTAGCAGTATAAACTCCGTTTAGGCGTAGCTTTGTAGCATGGCGCCGACCAATCCCCCACACATCACCCACAGCAATTTTAGCAAGTAAGCTGTCTTGCTCTGCATAATCTTCAGGAAAAACAAAAATCCCACTACCCTTCTTAGCAAGGTAATTTGCAAGCTTTGCTAGGGTTTTAGTTGGCCCAAGGCCAATGGATACTGTTATGCCAGTCCATTGCCAAATGCGCTTACGCAAGGCAAGGGCCACTTGCCAAGCATTGCTACGTATAGCCCCAGTAAATGGCAAAAAGGCTTCATCAATGGAGTATTGCTCAATATCTGGTGTAACTGTTTGTGCAACTTGCATAACACGATTAGAAATATCACCATAAAGAGCATAATTTGAGGAAAACACAGCAACATTATGCTGTTTTAAAAAATCTCGCACTTGAAACTCTGGCACACCCATGCCAATGCCCAAGGCCTTTGCCTCAGCAGAACGAGCCACAATGCAACCATCGTTATTAGATAGCACCACAATGGGGCGATTATGTAAATCTGGCCTAAAAATACGCTCACACGAGGCATAAAAATTATTACAATCCATTAAACCCCATAATTGGGGCATTTTATCATAATTTGTGGATAACATAACTCACCACACCCCAAATATAAACATGCTCACGCTCGGTAATGTCAAGCTCTTGGTATTCCTCATTTTCTGGCATAAGTAGGACTTTGGATTTACGCCTTATAAGACGCTTAACCGTAAGCTCGCCATCCACAGCAGCAATGACCACACGATTGTGTGCAGCCTCTAGGGAACGATCAACCACAAGCAAATCACCATCATGAATGCCAGCCCCAAGCATGGATTCACCTTGGGCCCGCAAGAAGAAAGTAGCTGCAGGGTTTTGCACTAAGTGGCGATGCAAATCCAACTGTTGGTCAATATAATCATCGGCTGGTGAAGGAAAGCCAGCTGACACACAATCTAGATATAGAGGAATCCCCCCACGCTCTTCAATATTTTGCTCAGCAACCCCCACAAACCTTAGGGTAGAATTTAAAGTAATTTCATTGCTCATAACCTTAAACTATCCTCACAAGCATAAAAAGACAAGCAAGGAAAAGGGCAATAATCACAACTAATAATCACTAAACCTTTAAAGAATAACAAAAAAATCTAATACAAAAAACCCCATTGAATTTAAGTAAACCGTCTGTGATTACTCAAATTCAATGGGGTTTTAATGTTAAATATCAAATGCACTTTTCATATAAAATTATATGAAGATGCCAAAAGTAAAAAATATACCTTAAGAGCAGGAATTGCACTTAAGCAACACTTCAAAATCATAACTAATCGACACTAAAAATATAACATTTAATCAAAATAAAGTATTAAACTTGAAGTATTATCAGTAGTTCCAGTTATTGTACGCGCCCCGCTCTCACTACCGGTGATATCATAAATTGTACCTAAAAATACAACTCTATCTCCCGCGGATTCATTTTCAATATTAAGGTGATGCTCAACTCCAGTAGTAAAAACACTAGCTATAGTAATAGTGTCATTACCACCATCAAGGCTTATGGTGGGGTTATTCTCACCCGCATTGCCTACATTATCAAAAGTTGTAATGTTAAGCGTATCATTACCATCGCCAAGTTTAAGCAAGCCACCAGCAAAGTTGTATAGAGTTATATTATCGCCATAAGCAGTAAATGTAACCTCACCACCAGTTACATTAAAGCCCTGACTAACCGTAACACCTGAAGCAATATTGCCATTGTCAAATGTTATTTTACCATCTGACATTTCAGTACCTATGGTTGGTCCAATAATTACATTTGTAGCATCTTTTATAACTATATCCGCACTTTCTGAAGAAATATTGCCATCTATTGTTACATTTTCAATATTCAATATCTCGCCCTTAACAATATTCCTTACGGTGAGTTCATCAGTGCCAGCACCACCATCAATTTTGCCTTCATTAAATCCATTTGCAAAAATTATGTCATCACCACCCTTGGTGAATATCTGGCCATTACTGATAGTGCCATCTATCCTAATATTATCAGCATTCTCATTGCCATTAAGAGTTGCATCGGTTAGATTATCTCGCGAAATATTTCCACCTTCTTGCAAAATGTCATCTATATAAAACTCCCCTACATTGTGTAAGGTATATTCTGCACCAGAATTAACTGAATCAATGCGTAGCTCTGCAATGTCTCTAAAAGTGTTATTTCGGCCGTTAAGAGTGGTTATATTAACAATATCGCCACCACCATTACCATCAATAGTTGCACCCTCCATAAAGGTAACATTAATGGTATCAGCACCATCACTACCCTGAATAGTTCCATAACCAGTTAAATTTTCAACACTTAAATTAATTTTAGTATTACTCCAAGATTGGACTGAACCATGATTAGTATTGTCAGTGCCAGTTATACTACCAAGGCTAAATTCTCCGCCACTAGCAAGGCGCAGAAAACCTTTATCTAGCACATATCCATCAGCACTGCCTTGAATATCAAAACCACCATCGCCATAAAAATAAACAAATGAGCCAGAATTTAACAATCCACCTAATAATTGTAGTGTATCAACCTCTGGGCCATCATTATTAAATTTTACAGTACTTTGAGTATCACCGTCTAAGGTTCCGTGAACGATGACCGTATCTTGCCCTGCTCCCGTATCTATGCTTGCGGGGGAAGAGCCTGTATTCTCTATTAGGCCAGTTACGGTAATTAAATCATTACCATCACCACCTTTTAACCACCCGCCACTTTTCAAATCACCATTAAGGTTAATAACATCGTCACCAGCACCGCCATTTAGATCAATGGGATTGCTAGAACTAGTAAAAGTACCGTTAAAGGTAATGGTATCGTTGCCACCAAGGCCAAGTATCTCCGCGCTATCAATCTCTGTAACACTTACTGTACTAACAGTTATGGTAATATTGTCACCAAGCTCACCACCACTTATATCAGATTGCAAAAATTGCCCATTGCGGCTGTCTACTGTTATGGTATTTGCCGCATCGGTGCTACCGATGATTTTGGTGCCATACTGGCTACCATCTAAAGAACCAGTTACACTGATATTCCCACCGCCTAAACCGGCTTTAATTGTGGAGTCGTACATATCACCAGTAACGGTAATGGTATCCTTGCCAGCCTTAGCATCAATTACAGTATTACTTAAATTGAAGGAATAACTTAGGTTATCATCACCATCTGTGGCTGATAAGTTCACTGCACCAACATTTTTTGTGCTGTAGCTTGCATTAGTCCCTAGGTTAGAGATCCACACTTCGGCAAAATTTTCAAGGGTAGTACTGGTACCATTTAATGTACCAATACTTAGCGTGTCTTGACCATCGTCACCACCGCCGTTAATTGTGCCGCCGTTTAGGGTGGTGATTGTAAGGGAGTCTGAGCCATCAGCGGCATTGATGTCAGTATTTAACACATTGCCAAAAGTAAATGTATCATTAGAATTTGTTCCGGTAATATTGCCGCTTGAAATGTCCCCAAAAGAAATTGTTTCAACATTAGTAATGCTAGCACTGCTAAGATCCACTGTAGAAGCATTTAAAAAGAATACAGTATCATTACCAGCACCACCATTAATAGCACCAGTTGTCATGGAGCTTAAGGTGAAAGTATCCGCAGCGCTACTACCGTTTATAGTGATATTCTTTGAAAGGTTAAAACCAGTTTCTACATCACCAGTTGAAGAATCAATCCCTCCAGATACATCAAAACCCTTACCAGCCGTGGCGCTTAAGTTTAACACTGCACCAGCTGTTGAATTTGCTACACTCTCTAGGATTAAATTTACATTAAAATTTGCACCATTACTGTTAGAGATGTTAGCATTGGAAGTTATCTCTAAGCTAGTAAGAGTAATACTGCCACCAGCAGAAAGAACATTTCCACCAGAAAGTTTATTTATTTCAATGGCGTTGTATTGATTAGTAACATTTATGGCGCCGCCACTAAGCGTTTCAATGTTGGCATCGCATTTTGAGCCTATATTGAGAGTTCCTCCGCTCACAATGAGATTTTCAGCTAAATTAATCACACCAAGCCCAGTTAGATTAACTATGCCGCCTGAAATACCATTTGTAAATTCGAGCTCCACGGCATCATCAAGCCCCAAAAAGGAATTCTCAATAGTTATATTACCCTGAGTTATGGCATTAGTAATAGTGATATTATCTTTGCCATCGCTAGCAATGATAGTTCCGCCGTTCATTGTAGTAATAGTTACAGTATCTGCTTCACTATCCTTACCAACACTGGAACTTCCAGTGTTAATGATCCCACCACTCATAACGTTAATGCTAATAGTATCAGGAGTAGGATCTAGCAATCCCACAGTATCTGTACCAGCGTATACAGTACCACCACTCATATTTCCAATGCTAATATTCTCCGAACTCCCAGTACCAGTAACCGTGCCTGCACTCATATCGTTAATAGTTATAGTGCGGTTGCCAGCAGAGTTAAATTCAACATTACCACCAGACAGTGTGGCAACAGTAACAGCACCATTTGAATTATGTTCAAGTGTGCCATGTGTTACGTAGTTTACGTGGTATTGATTTGCCCCGCTTAGCTCAACTGTACCAGCGGCGCCATGATTAATAGTATCTGTGCCTCCAACTGCACTAGAGACAGTAAGAAGTGTAACACCACTTGCAGCGGTAATTACATCACCACCTACACCAGTAGAAACGTTGCCACCATTAGAGGCTTTGACTGTGATGTTTACACCAGTAGCATGTGCTGGGTCAAAAGCAACACCATAATTTGCCAAATTATTAAAAACAAAATGTTCAATATTAGAAGGAGTATTGACAGATGAAAAGGATAAAGAATTTTGCAATGTACCGGTTATGGTAAGAGTGTCATCGCCACCGCCACCATCTATATTGCCAGAAGTAAAAGTGCCAATGTTAATGGCGTCATTACCCTCACCACCTGTGATAATGCCAGCACTCATCTCACCATGCACGGTAATAGTATTTGCGCCAGCAGCTAAAGAAAAATTGCTATTTTTAGCATCACCATAAATTTCTGCCCCTGCGCCCATGCTAGCAACGCTTATAACATCATTACCAAATTTACCATTAACCATTAAGTCAACCGTGTTGGCATCACCAGCAATTATAGAATTTTCAAGTGCACCCGTTACGGTAATTGTATCATTACCAAAGGTAACATTGCCACCAGTAGCGTGAAACATATCACCATAAATACTATTGCCGCCAGTTTTGGAGGTGGCGGTTATGAGGTCCCCCCCAGCGGTAAATGAACCACCAGATACAATATTTGCATCGCCAGCAAGGCGACCACCAGCCATATTTTTGGCAATAATTTCATCATTACCAGCGACAAGTGAGCCAGATGTATGTTCATTAACATCAGCAGTAATGATGACATTACTACCAGATGCTATGTTATTTTGAATAATTACCCTTTGGTTAGCGGCTACACCTGAAGTAATGCTAGCGTCTGCATAAAAACTTTCATTACCACTAATATTTACAACAAGTAAGCCATCTTCATACTCTTGTGGTACAACAAAGGCTTCAGGAGCATCATCACGTTCATCAAGCTCATTGGTTAAATCCTCACCAAGCCCCACAACGTCAACACCAAGGTCCTCTAAAGCGTCAATCAAGTCGCTTGTTGCATCTTCGCCCAAGGCGTCAAGCACGCTTTGGTCTAGCTCAATGGATGAGTCAGTATCACTTTCGACTTCATCTGCGTCAGTATCTTCCTCAACTTCTTCAAGTTCTTCATCGTCACTGACAGTATCTTCTTCCTCTTCTTCTGCGGTTGTTTCATCTTCATCTGTTGTTTGCTGCTCTAAGGCACCAGTAATAAAGGAAACTAAGGCTTGCATTTCAGAGTCACTAAACTCACGCAAAGACGCATCAGCACTATCTTCTGCACTAATAACTACACCTTGATTGGTAGTTGTAATGGAAAAAATAGTGCCATTAATACTAGCAACAACAACATTGTGCCCTTGGCTAAGACTTTCAACAACAATGGACTCAGAGCCATCAGGATTAACCATACTATTCATGATAGTACCACGAATACCCACAGTTGCCCTTGGTGTAATAATCTTAAAGGCGTCAGGATTTTGCTCAACAACCTCACCACTGACAGTACGCATGGCCCCAATGGCAAGATTTAGCACAAAGGCAGGAGCATCCAGATTAACTGAAAATTCCTGAACAGTCATAATAGTTTCAGCACTTAAAGTAGCAGATGCACCATCAACAAATTTTATTTCAACTGTTTCCTTACCAGTTTTAATGGTGTCTGTAGCGTATACGCTATCACCCTTATTTAAGGTGATAGTTTGCCCATCACGAACCACACTAACCGGCCCAGTAGTTTGACTAATACTCGCTGCTATTGCTTGTGCCATGGCTAAATTTCCTTTTATATTAATACCATAATTCTAAGTATATGAATATAACATTAAAACTTAAAAACCAATATAAAATATAGCAAATTTGCTAAATCTTGTCAATTTTAGCACAAATTTTTACTTTATTTTACATAAAATTAAGATCGAGAAAAGATTAATTAAATTATTTCATTCTCAAAGTAGTGACGTTAGAAAAATAGAACGGCCAAGGCCTGCTGAGGATGGAAGTAACTATTGTTAAGCTCCTACTCGCCTTGAGTACAAACTTAACAAATTGGAAAAATTATTATAAAATTGCATGCATATCTCATAAATAAGCCTAGCAACACCAAGGCCACAGGAGGGGCATGCTTAAAACAAAATTTTAATCATTTTACAGACAAAGAAAATTATTTTTACAAATGCTCAAATTATTTTTGCGTATCCAACAAAAGTTGTAATGCTTTAGGGTTAAGTTGCTCTCCAAATTCATCCCAAACCACCTTTGTTTTCGCTTTAAGTTTCTCACGTTCTTGATCGCTTATATCATGGAATTTAATACCAACTTGAAGCATTGCCTCCTTGGAGACTTCATCAATATCACGAGATATTAAGCGTTGCCAAGTTAAAGCTTCTGCCGCAGCTTCACGAAGAATTACCTTTGCTTCTTGCGGCAATTTATCATAAGTATCTTTATTCATAAAAAGAATATGCATACTATAATTATGTTGAGAATCAATGGCATACTTTAATGCATCAATATGATTGGCAGTAACTAAATGCTCCCAATTATTGCCCTCAGCATCTATTAAACCTTGTTTTAAGGCTGGATAGGTCTCCGGCCATGATATGGGTAAAGGCACCATGCCTAAAGCCATTGCCACTGCCACTTCAATGGGTGAGTCTGTTGTGCGTACTTTAAGCCCAGCTAAGTCTGCGATGCTATTTAAGGGCTTATTGGTGGATACAAAGTTACGATAGCCATACTCACTCCACATAATAATGGTCATGCCACTTTTATTAGCAATTTCTTCAAAATACTTGCCAAGTTCACCATTATCAAGGGCAGCGTAGAGTTTTCTTTGATATTTTGGTGAAGTGACAAATGGCAGGTCAAATACCATATATTCGCTTGAAAAGCTTGCCATATTTGGTGAGGAACTTGAGCCCATATCAATGGCGCCAAGTTGTACAGCTTCCAATATTTCTCTATCACCACCAAGCTTTGCATCGGCTACAACTTGTATGTTAATTTTACACTGGGACTTTGCGCTAATAAGCTCTGCAAGCTTTTCATAACCGCGCACCATATTGCTACCAGTGGGGCTTGGGCTTGCTAATCTTAAATTGATTGGTGCATCCAAGCAGGCCTCTGCTGCCATGGCCTGGGTTGCTATACCAAGAACAAATAAGGACAAACAACAGCTTGTAAAAATTGATTTTATCTTCATAATATTTCCCTTAACGCTCCTCATATGCAGGAGTTAACTTATAGGTTTTGTTATGCTTGTTTTAGTTAAAACTTTAAGAAAATTTTCCTCATCTAAGGGCTTAAAATAAAAATACCCTTGTACTACATCGCAGTGCAATTTCTTAAGAATTTTTACATGTGTTGCAGTTTCAACACCCTCTGCAATAACTTGCATTCCAAGTTTGCGTAACATGGAAATTATACTAGCCACAAGAAAAATACCTTTTTTGGTGGTAAACTTTGCATCAAGAAAGGCTTTATCAAGTTTAACCGCTTCCACACAGAGGGAGCTTAATCTGTAGAGCGAAGAAACACCTGTGCCAAAATCATCGATAGACAATCTCATGCCTGAATCACACAATGCACGAATATTATCAACAAAATCACCTGATTCAGTGACCATAGCACTTTCGGTTATTTCTATTTCAAGCTCATTTGCCTTTATATCATGAAAACTCATTATATCTTGCATTTGTATTTGCATTTCAGGGTGCATAATACTAATGCCAGAAAGATTTACAGCAAGTGGCGGCAGATTGACTTCATCTCTATGCTTACTGATAAATTGACACGTTTTTTCAAATACATAAAGATCAAGGTTAGCAATAAAAGCATTATCCTCAAAAATAGGAATAAAGTTATCAGGATAAATAACATCCCCACCTCTGGGGTACCAACGGACAAGAACCTCCGCCCCGCAAATCTTGTCAGTTTGAAGATTTATCTTTGGTTGAAAATCAAGAACAAACTCGTTATTTTCAATACCATGCTCCATTTTATAAATAATATCTTTTTGAATTTCTAGGTTATTCTTAATTTTTTCATCAAATAAATTGATTGAAATACCATGCTCACTTTTACCAGCACGCCTTGCTACGTTTGCGTAATCTATAATCGTTTCAATTGGCAATAGTACATCATCAATAATATAAATGCCTAAGGACAAGCTTATCTTATAGCTACCATGCAAAATATTTTTAATATCAAGCTCAAGCTCTAAAGCTCGCTCAGAGTTAGCATATTCGTATAAATTTGGTATAACCTTACAAAATACTAAGAAAACATCATCCCTAAGCCTGCAGATAGACTCTGCCTTATGTTCTTTACCAAACATTTCTTCAATTGATCTTGCAAAAAGACATAGGACCTTATCTGACTTTTCTTTACCATACACTTGATTTAACAGATGAAATTTATCAATATCCATACATAAAACCATATATTCACCAGGGAGTATTTTGCTTAACATATGCTCCATGGTAACAAGGGTTTTTTCCTTAGTTGCTAAGCCAGTTAGCTTGTCAACCAAGCTCAGCTCGTAGATATTGCGCTTTACTAAATGTAATCTAAAAAAGTGCACACCGCCTACGAGGGAAAGAAGTAAGAACACAGCAGTAAATATAATCATTTTATGCTGTTGAATAAAGTCCATGGGTGTTGCTGGTGCTTGTGCTGCATTTTCTACTTCAAGTAGCACTTCGCTCACTTGTTCAGCATCAAGGGCATCAATAAATGCATTAATTATGTTAACCGCGGTAGGCGCATGTTTTTTAGAAACATAAAACTTCAAGGGAAGTAAAATATTCGCTGAGCTAATTTTATTACTCTTATTCCCAAGCTGTGAGAATGCATGCTCTGCAGCTGACTCAGAAACAAGCATATATTGAATGCTTTCATTACTATAAGCATCAAACATTTCCGTAAAAGTATTAAACACCCTTAACTGCCAGTGCGGAAATTTATCTTGTATTTCAGCATGATCAATTACAGAATAATCTAGTATGCCAAGAACTGGGTTTTCTACTTCACTCTCCTCTATGGGTTTAAAAACAAACATAGGTGTGGCAAGATATGTTTTTGACTCAATAAAATGTTTTTTCTTCTCTTCACGATCTCCAATAATGGAAAAAACCATATCAAACTTTGTTATATCTACCCCTGAATTATGCTCGTATGGTGTGAATGTATCTTCATTGTGATGCATTTGCGTAAAGAGCTTATGCACGCCCATGGCTATGCCCTTAAATTTACCATCCGAATCTGTATATTGCACGGGAAATAGTGAACTAGAATAACCAATTTGATAAGGCTTACGAGTGCTAAGTAGGTATTTCTCAGCAGCAGACAAATCTAAGGTTTCGGAGCTTTTATCAAGGTATTTACGAAAGATTTCATGCATAGCCTCTGCATCTAACTTTTGAGCTTGTTCTAAAGCATAGTCCAACTTATTGAGTAAATCTTGATTTTTAGGCAATGCTACAAAGTATATATCCTGTGTGCCAATGCGTGCAACAATGTCCTTATTACCCAAAAAATAGTAAGAGTTAACCAAGTGAAAATCTGCATCGCTTTTGGCATATTCCGCTGAATTATTGTATATTTTATACCGCATGGTAATGTTTTTAGCAATGAGGAACTCATCTAGCTGGCTCTTTCCCATGGTGTTATCAGCTAAGATGGCAATTGTTTTACCATGTAGCGCTTGGCGATCATTAAAATCAATGTCCTTACCAGGGTTTGTAACAATTAAAACATTAGTAACGGCTATGGGGTTTTTTGAATATTTTAACTGAAACATCCTCTCAAGAGATTTAGTATAGAATGCAACAACATTAGCTTCACCAGCATTAAGCATATTTAATGGGGCATTTTTATCGTTACCCATGGCAACAAAGGAAATTTCATTATTAATATATTTTGAAAGTATTTTAAAAAGCGCACGAACATATAAACTAGCATTATCCCTGCTATCATAATATTGCTGGACAGGAAAATAAGCTACCTTAATTTCTTTGGATGATGAAGGCTGTTCAGCGGCAGAAGACGCGCTGTTAGAACATAAGGATAAAAAGGCAATGACAAAAAAACACAACAAAAATCTTCTAATAAGATTTTTATTGCCTATTTTTTTTTGCATCATTCTCACAAGAACTCCAAAATAACATCAGTTAATTGTTAATGTTATTTCTAAATAATCAATCCACATAAATCATAGTATTTTAATACAAAATACCCGTTCTTGACTTATACCTAGTATGAATATATATGGTTAGTCAATAGAAAATCATAGCCCAAAATTTGAATTCAAAAATAAATTCCAAACCTATTAAAATTATGTTTGAAAATCATAAACATATACACCAATGAAAATAAATTTAATTAAGTTTATTAACAATATACTGAAATAACTTACAAAAAACCTACACACATGCAAGTACTTAAAATTTACGAGGATTATGAATAAATTTACTAAAAAATACTTGATTGTGATCACAATGTTTGTAGCCATTTGGGTGATTATTCTCGGTATTACCTACAAAGAAGTAATACAGCACGATAGTGTTTTTGTAGCAGAAATACACAACCACTCTAGACACACTGCAGAGCAAGTTCAAGGACTGCTTAATTGGTTTGAAGAAAAAAAAGAAGTCTTTGTCCCATTAGCCACTAGCGAAATTAAAAATCCAACTAAAAACTCATCTCTCACTACCAGCGATGGACGTATATTTACTATGCCCTTACCCATTGCCCTTGTAGCGCGCCTTGAAAATCAAATTGATGACGGTGTAACAATTCGTTTTATAAGCAATAGCCCCATAAATCCTGCGCACAATGCTAACAATGCGGATAATATTTCTTTAATAACTGCCTTAGAATCAAGCACACAAGATTTTTTTGAATTTAATAAAAACACCAATAAATATTATTATGTGCGCCCAGTAGTTGCAACAAAATCATGCCTTACTTGCCATACTAACGTAACTGAGGGTGGTTTTATCGGCGGTATTGTAATAGATACCAATCCTGATGAATTTATTCACTCTGCTAGATTGCAATCAAGTACTACAATATTGATGACTACTGCACTTAGTTTTTTAGTTATGCTAGTATTTTTTATACTGATTGTTTATATGCTACGCAAAGATAGACAAGAGCTTGAAAAAGTACAATTTTCACAACAAATGACTAATAATATGAGCCAAGAAATTGAGCTTGTTCTTGGCAGTGTTAGCCATTTATTAAATGAATTAAAGCATGGTGAATTAGATAATTTCAAAAGAGATAGCTTTGTAAATTCCTTACAAAGTATTAATAAAAGTTTATTGGATACTTCTTTTAAAATTCAAGCTGACGATGAAGGCTTGCGCCTGCAAGAAGAAGTTTTTAATGTGGAGGAATTATTCACTCATTGTATGCAAATATTCCATGGTCAATGCATGGATAAAAACCTTAAAATTACCCTGAATTTAGACCACTCCGTCCCAACACATTTATTAGGTAACTCCTATCACTTGCGCCAAATATTAGTAAGATTGATTAAATATTCCGTACTTTATACAGCTAAAGGCAGCGTGAATATACGAGTTAGTGCAACCACTCAAATGTCCTCAAGATATAATGCCAAGGATTTAAATCATTTACCATTACACTTAACCATATATGTGGAAGATACGGGTATGGGCTATGTGGTGACGGATAAGCAACACCTTCTGGAAGGCTTTGCAAAAGAAGCATTTAACAATAAAAAACTTAATAATCGTCCAGTAATCAGTCTAACCCCTATTAATGAAATTGCAATACTACTAAACGGTGGCGTTACCCTCATTCGCAATAGTAGAGAAGGCTCTTGCTTTAAAGCAGTTGTGCAAATGAAGTTGATAGAAGAAAGCATTGCCCAGCCAGAAAAAAGTACAAGAAAACTAAGCTTAGCAAGAAAACCTGAAGAATTGTTGGCAGAGTTGCAACAACAGCAAACAGCAGCAAAACAAAAGCAAAAGGATTTAGCTCCCCCCCCTCCTTTGAACAAAGAACTATCTATTATCATTGCAAATTCTGATATTAACATCATAGAGCAAGAGCACTATGCCATTTGGAAGAAAGAAAAGTTTAACATTACGCACATTCGCAAAGCTTCGGAATGCTTTGCTTTATTAGATAAAGAAAAACACGGCTTTTCAGCCATATTCTTACGTAAGCTTTCAGATATTGATATAGTCTATGCTGCTACTAGAATTCGCTACATTGAACAAACACACCCAGAAAATCCCCCTATTTCCATTATATTGATTGCAGATGAGATAATAAAAACGGATATGGAGGCTTTGCGCTTCTTCAATATTTCAAGTGTTGACCATGTCCCCCGTGATCCATTTCTCATTATGAGGCTTACAAAACTAGCACTATTTACGCATAAAAACAAAATATTTCAAGGTGATAATGTATTTGATGAAACAAATTTAGATGAACACACTGCAAAATATTTTGACTCGCACAAAGCCATAACAAAAGCTAAAGGCGACAAAAAGCTACTGCACTCCATATGTTCCATGTGGATTCGCTTTTACCCTGTACAGTTAGAAAGGCTTGATGTTATTCAAAAAAGCAGTGACCCAGAAGATCATCTAAGACTCGTTCGTTCTATAAAAAACTCTGCAAATACAGTTTCTT
Organism: uncultured Desulfovibrionaceae bacterium; assembly: GCA_964368595.1. Classification (GTDB taxonomy): domain Bacteria; phylum Desulfobacterota; class Desulfovibrionia; order Desulfovibrionales; family Desulfovibrionaceae; genus CAYJAD01. The sequence goes on along the minus strand of CAYJCI010000003.1, from coordinate 16,390 downwards.
TACCCATGCTTTGGATAGAAGCTAATCGCCTTGAAAAACGCCTATTAGCTGGTGAAACAATACGCTACGAAAAACTTTTATCAATCTACGAAAGAACTTTCACCTACATGAAAGAACTTTTTAACTAGATAGTTGATGCTGACAAATGCGTTTCCACGCATTTTTGAGAAAGACACGCCAATTCAAACACCGCTTTGCAGTCGCAGGAAGTTCGACCCAACGGGCGGCAAAGCCGTTTACGTGGTGAGTTTACGAACCTTACGTAAATCGTACGCAACGCAATTCCTGCTTGTTTTTCGTGGCGCAAAATTTAAGTCAGAAAACAACCTAAAAACAACGCTACGTCTTCTTAAAAAAATTCAGATTGTAGTTAGCCCTCCTGCCATGCCTCAATTTTCATAAAATATAAATATTTTAATAAATTATATTTTTTTAGTTGCATAGTATTTTGCCCTTTTTTTTACGCGGGACAAAATACTATATATTTTTTATAAAAATTATATTTTTTTTATTTATAAAATTAATAATTTCAAGATTTTAGATTAAGTGTATCGGATTCGATATCTTGTTACACCTATCAATTTATGCAATATTTGGCACAGTATATTAATAAATTGGGTTAATTTTATTTTTTTAGATATAAATTAGTTGTTTATGTAATGTTAAATGTGTTTACACCTTGGAGAACGTTATGGCAAGTTTGAAAAAGTTTTTTGGTAAGGCAGTTGAAATCATAATTAAGCCTAAGCAGGATACAAACTATACTGCGCCCCAAGCCAGAAAAGACAGGGTGCCTGTCTTCTTTGAGCAAATGGAGCCACGCCAATTGCTTTCAGCAACGCAAACTGATGCAAATACTGCAGCTGATGGCACTCCATATGAGTCAACCACCGTTAAAACTGCCATGATTACACTTCAAGATGGTGTTAATGGTGTTAGCACAACCATTGACCTTGCCAATGACAGCATACTAAACATCGTAGACACAATAAAAGACTTTACTGTAGACACAACTCAAACTGCTTTAACCTACCTACCCAATGGCGACATTGAGATGGGTGACCTTGTTGCCGACACTGATTCTGATGAATTCCATTTAAATATACATGAAAACAACCCTAATTTTGGTATGTGGATTTCGCTTGGTGGAGACGTTACACTTAGCAATATTAACTTTGAAGACTTAAATAACGAGGAAGACACAACCCTTGCCATCATGGCTGCTGGGGATATTCACTTAAACAATGTTAATTTTGAAGGTGTTGAAAGCCTTATTATCCGTGCTGCCAATGTATTTTTAAATGGCGTGCAATACTATGGCGGTGATGATTTCTCTGAACTTTCGCATTCAATCCAAGTCCTTGCCATGGATAGTATTACATTTGGTGAAGATAA
>CAYJCI010000003.1:0-14895 GCA_964368595.1 uncultured Desulfovibrionaceae bacterium | reverse complement strand
ACCAGTACCAATGTTGGTTTTACCGCCAATGGCGACATTACCATGCTTGAAGGGGCAGGTATTAGCAGTGATTTATCTTCACTTACTGATGTAAATTTTGAAGCCACAAATATTAGCATTACTGGTAAGGGTGATGGTACTCAAAAATCCATTGATATTAGTGGTGATTTTACTGCTCTTGCCAAAGATGAAGCATTCTTGCACCCTCTACTTGGCTTTTTACCCTTAAGGTACACCACTGGTAATGCAGCCATAACCGTTCACAATGCTATTATAAGTGCCGCTAATGTTACAATGAAAGCAGAAGTTACTTCTGAGGCTGCCTATAACTTCCCAGACCTTGGCGAGTTGACAGAAAATGTCTATTTTGACGCATTGCTTGATGTTTTTATGGATAAAGGCTTTGCTGATGTTTTAGCAATGATTGGTTTAGAGGTGGATACTAGCAAGGTAGATGCTGCTAGTGATGCTTCTCACTCATTGGCCGAGGTATCGCTTGGCCCAGCAGCATTACCAGTAATGCCTGACCCAAACATGTTTGGTCTTTTTACTGATTCATTTCAAGAAATTTTAACCAATCTTATGGAGTTTTTCACTGTTGAGATGCCCTTCTATGTGAGTGGGGTAACCTCTGAAGCTACCGTAACAATTACAGGATTAACTGACATACATGCACATGATGGCGATTTAACAATAGTTGCCTCAAGTTCTGCCATTAATGATGCAGACAGCTTGCCCCTTATAATAGGGTTTAATATGCTATTTAATAGCACCACAGCCGAAGTTCTTATAGGTGAGGGTGCAGGGCATAATATTAAGCTAAGAGCTTCTCACAATGTTAATATAATGAGTTATAGTAATAATGAAAATACTAGCAAACTCAAGACCATGTTTGACCCTCTAGTACGTAATAAGAAAAATGAATTTGGCTCCAAATTCCTTAAAGCACCATATGCAGACAAGCTTGGTCATGGTATTTCCTTATCCTTTGGCATGACCTTCAATAAAACCACAGCTAATATACTTCTTGGCACAGATGTTAGCGTTGTAGCTGGTCATGATGTTAATATAAGCAGCCTTGCCACTGAAAAACTTGTCAACTCAGTCACATCCAATTCTGGCTGGAAAGGCAAACTAGCCATGGTTGCCGCCATAAATACTGGTGGTGGCAATAGTTCTGTAACTATTCAAGGCGATATTATTGCAAATAATAATGTAAATATTACCTCAAATATAATTTCATCCATCACCACCATAGCTTCTAGCGTGAAAGGATTAAATCATGAAGCTGTCCCACCTCCACATGCTATACCGCCCTTAACTGAGGGAGTTACCTCACTTCTTTCTTATTACATGACTTACTTGGTGCGTCCACTCGGTACGCTAATGGATAAACTTGACCTTGGTGTTGGAGCATCACTGGCAGCGGTTTTACATCACTCTACGGCCACAACCCATATAACAAATGATGCTAGCATTGTTGCACGTTTTGGTTCTGTAAAAATTCATTCTCAAGCTGATAAGACACCAGTAGTAGAAGCTACTAGTAATTCATCATATGCTGTAGAAGTGGTTGTTACGCAAGCAGGGTTCAAGGCCACCACTGCTGATAATAAACCTAGTGGAACAAAACCACCAAAAACTGGAACTGCTGTTGCTGCTGGGGTTAGCATTTTGGGCAATACAGCAGAAACCATAATAGATGATGGCGCCACCATAGAATATAATCACCGCATAGATATAAGCTCCGATGCCAATTATGCTATGCCTGCGTCTTATCGTACCTTACCTGGTTTTACCCTACCTAATATGGGTAGTCATATTGATTTAAACCTCACAGGCTTGATTTCAAGCCTTGGTGGTATTTTGTCTGCCATTCCCATTGACGAATTGGGCGAATTTGTAAGCTCCGTTTCTGATACTATGGATGACTTGCAAGAAGAATATTTTAATTTGCAAGATGTGGTGCTTGGATCTGCCTTTAACCTTGATAGCGTTAATGGCAACCAAGGCTATGCTATGCCCAACTCCTATGTTTATGCATCTACTGGTGGTGCAAAAAGCACCTCCATTTCTGGTAGTTTTGCCTACATTCAGCAAGACAATGTTTCAAAAACCACAGTTGGCGATAATGTTTCCATCACTCGCAGTGGCGGGATAAAATCCTCCGATGTAAACGCTAGCACAGATGCTATACAACTTGCCGATTATTACAAAGGCGAAAGCGGTTGGTTCACCTATGATATATACGCTGGAAACACTGAACTAACGGGCCTTGAAGCTGGTAAGCGTTATTATGGCGTGGTGGACGATGGTGGTATATTATCCATTTATACAAATGAAGTCACCACTCTAGCCAATAAAGTAGACTTGGGTGTTTCTAACACTGGCGATGATTTACACTATTTCATTTTTGACAAACACGAAGTGCAAGAGCTTAACCTTGCACTTAATGAAAACAGCTGGAAGGCATATGAGGACGGCACCATACTCTCCATGAATAACCCTCATGGCATGAGTACTGGTGATATAGTATATGGTAGTGACACCTTAGGGCTTGACGAAGATGAATTCTACATGATTTTTGCCCTTACAGATACCGAATTATCCTTTAAGAAAATAGCAAATGGTAAAGTAACAGGTTCTTTTATCACGCTACAAATTAAAACGCTCAATGAAATTGATGAAGAAACTGGCGACGTTGAAGGCGACCCTTACCACGTTATTGTAACAGCTAGTGCCGAGCAAAAAGATGATTTGGGCTTAAAATTTACCATTTCAGCTGATGAATATAATAAAGCAAACTCCAGAACATATGATGCCCTAAGTGGCTTGAGTAATGGTGAGACTGTAACCTACAACTCCACATTGACAACCCCAGCAGGCGAAAAACTACAAGGTACAGACATTGGTGGCCTTGTAAGTGGTGAAACTTACCGCATTGAGCTTATGGGTGATTCTACCTTCATGCTTTATGATGCTGATGGTAACGCCATCATCCTTGATTTAAGCGTTGTTACCGATGGCAGCGAGCACACCTTCTCAGGAACAGGCGCAAATGCCGCTAGCGTAAGCTTTAGCACTGCTGAACTTACTCAAAAAAATACAGACCTTTCTTGGACTGGAACTCTTGGTAACCTTACTTCCCTACAAGTACAACGCCAAACCAGTGGTTTTTACCATAATACAGAGACAGGCCTAAGCTTTAATTCTGGCGACATCATTAAATATGAAAGCACTGGCCAGTCTATTTACGGCCTTGAAAGTGGTAAGAGTTATGAAGTTTCTGTGCTTGCCGATGGTAAGTTTGTTTTGCGTAGTTATGACACTGCTACTTCTACAGCTGAAGGTGGCTACATCATGGTTGGGCAAAGCGTTGCTGACGGTGAGCATACCTTTACCCTTGAAAAAATCTATGCCAATGCCCCCATTGATGTGGAGGTAGCTGAACAAGCAGATACTAGCGCTGGTGCCGTATATGTTGGTGAACATTATTTTAGTACTGGTGACAAAGTCACCTTACAAATGTATTCTCATGTTGATGTAATCACTGGCGAGCCCGTTTATACTAATTATGCTGACCCACTCTATGAACACGACCAAGGCATCTTTACTGTAACAAGAATTAGTGAGTCCATGCTTAGTTTAACCCACGATGCTAGTGGGCAAATATTTACATTCCCAAGTGACTTTAATGTTGAAGATTTCAACGAATATAACTTATTGCGTCCGGAAATAGAGTGGAATGTAATTGAGAAGCAAGTAGATGAAATTGGTGAATATCTTGTAATTGATAATCCAAGTACCATTTCTGATGGTGAAGTGATTTCTTTTGATAGCGACATAACAATTGAACGCCAAGTAGCAAAACAAGACGAAGATGGCCGTTATATCACCGATGCTGAAGGCAATGTTTTATATGATACAGTAACAGAAGTCATAACCGCTGGCACTGAGCTATATGCCTCACTTTGCATTGCTGAAGATGCTGAAGGCGATGTTATAACCACTGGCATTCGCCTATCCTTAACTGCTGAAGATGTTTCCACCTATAGCTATATAGAAATTTTGGGTGCAACTCCTACCCTAATTACTAGTGAAAATAATGACTTCCTTCTAAGCTCAGGTACAATTAATCTGACACAATTTGTATTCCAAAGCACTGAGGCCCACGAAGCTACAGATGGTGAACAAGTAACACTTGCTATAGAAAAGTCAGACGGCTCTGGTGAGCTTGATGAAACTAGTAGTAAAATTTTCAACATTACAGTTTTGGACGATTATCACTTCTTGCTGAAAGATATCTCTGGAACTTTGCAAGTTGTTTCTGAAACTTTTGACCTTACTGATGGTAAGGATTTCCAACTTGGTAAATCAGTCGATGGTTTAGCCTTACTTAATGAAAATATTGTTGATAAAGTAAGCACTATTAAAAAAGAGAACCATGGCCTTGAAACAGGGCAAGCATTGGTTCATCATGATGGTGAAAATACAAAAACTTATTATGTAATTGCAGTTGATGCTGATTCATTTTGCCTTGCTGCCTCACATAATGATGCTTTGAGTGGGCTTGTGCTTGGTGAAAAAGGATTACCCACCACAGGCACCTTAGAACACCCAGAAGCTGGCGTTTATGTAAAGGCCACAAGCTCTGATAAGACCATTAACCTTGCAGGGCAGCTCTTTACTGGCCTTGGGCCAACTCGTACTTTGTTCCCAGCATTTAACTCATTTGCACCTGGTACATCAAAAGCACCATTAAAGCTTTACTGGCAAGATATTAAGGCTCTACCATCTAAATTTAAAAATGGTTTGCCAGCTCGTCATCCAAGCTCCTCTACTGGTGTTGGGGCAACATTCCAATTGCTTAATTTCTCTCACCACACAGAAGCCTTGGTTGGTGCTGGTAAAAGCAACGCCTCTACCCTACTCATGGGCGATAATTTCTCCATTACATCCACTACAGATAATGGAGTATTCTCCTTACTACTTGCTGGTGCTATGGGCAATTATGGCAGTTATTCTGGCAGTATTGGTACAATTTGGGTAGATAATTTAACTGTAGCTGATGCAAGCATTGGTGCAGGCACTTTGCAAGTTGGTCGTACTCAAAATATGGGTGACCTTACCATCACAGCCTATGACGAAACATATTATACCCAACTATCCCTCTCCTTTAACATGGGGCAAAAGGCCGTTGGTGGAACTTTCTTTGTGCAACATATTGACCGCACAACCATTGCTGGCATGGGTAATCAAAATGATGAGGATGCCACAGCAAAAGGCGCTGCCTATGTGGCAGGTGAGGCTATTGTTGATGCACATGCCACAGGGCAAAATATTATCGTTGTGGTTGGTGGTTCTGTTGCTGTTACACCAGATGAAAAGAAGCTAGAAGAGCAAGCCAATCATGACCCTCTTAATCAAGCTGACTATGGCTCAAGCATTGAGCAAATATTATCAAGCCCTCTTAGCCAAAGAAAGCAAAATAAATTGGGTGCGGCTAAATACGCACAGCATGAAAAATATTCTAAAATGATGTGGTCAGATTATCAGGCCAAATTAAAAGAAATGCAGGGGACTACTCCACCCGCTCAAACTACTAATACAAGTTTACCCAAGGACACAGGGACAACTGTTAGCATAGCCGCCCAAGGTCTTTTAAGCATTTATAATGAAGAAACCAAAGCCCTTGTGCAAGATTTATCAACTCTTGTGGTGGCAGGTTTTGTGGCTCGTGCATTAAATGATACCAAGCAATATATTGGCGCTGGTGCTATGGCTTATGCTGGTCAAACCACTACAAAAGACCAATCCACAGGTCAGGAAGATTCAGAAGGTGGCTATGGCGCTGGTGCTGCACTAGTTGTCACCTATAATGAAAAAGATACCATAGCGGCCATTGATAATATTACTAACATGCTTGCAAAGTCTGAAGATGTAGAAGTTTCCGCCAAGGATGAGAGCTTTACACTAGCCATTGGTGCAGGCCTTGGTGCAGCACCTGGTGGTTATGGTGGTGCTGGCACGCTTATGGCGAATATTCACACTGCCAACACTCAAGCTTACATTGCCAATAGTAACCTTACCGTTGAGCAAGGTGCTGTGGATGTTCAAAGCCTTCGTGATATATTTATGATTACCGTTGCTGGTGGTGGCGGTTTTGGTGAAAGTGCTGGTCTTGGTATTTCTGTGAGTGTTAACTACCTTGCAGGTAATACAGAGGCTTTTGTTAAAAATAGCTCCATTAGTGCCGCTAAAGACATTAGTGTTATTGCAACCAGTGGAACAAATGAAGCCCCAGCCTATGTTGACGAAAACGATATGGGCAATAGCGGCATTAAAGTAGCCGATAATGGTGCATTTACCTTTGATGGCTATAACCTCATAAGCATTGGTGCTAGTGCTGGTATTGCCACTGGTGGTTACGGTGCGGCTGGTACCATTGTAATGAATATTGTTGATGGTGACACCGCAGCCTATATTGAAGGTTCAGATGTAAAACAATCATCTATTATTACTGATGGTGATCTTGTTGTTCAGTCTTATAATCAATTTGGCGTAATTTCCGTTGGTGGCTCACTTGCTTTTTCTTTAAAAGACGCAGAAGATAGCTCATCAAGCACTAACCCTGGTGGTTCTAAAGAGTCAAAAGCTGCTTCATTTGGTGGCATAATATCATTTAACATTGTTATGTCTGAATCCCTTGCCTATGCTAAATATGTAAATATTGGTGATAGAAATAGCACTGACAACAAATCACAAACAGATATAAGCATACGCAGCCTTTCAAGGCAAAATATTGTGGCCTTAGCTGGTGCTGTGGCTGCATCTTCTGGTGACCATGCCTATGCTGTGACCATTTCAGCCAATATTATTGCCAATGGCACAGGCGCAAGGCTTGACTATGCTAATGTTGAAGCTAAGAGTTTATCTGTAACATCTGGTAATGAATCTACAATTTTATCTCTTGCTGGTGGGGTAAGTTTTTCAACTGCTGGTAACGCTGCCGCAGCCATGGCTGTAAACACCATTGCAGGCGTTAATATGCCTGACCTTGATATTGAAAAGCTTGACGGTAATGACCTTCAAGGCTTCTCCTTTAATGATATACTTGCCCCTGCAGATGAAGACGGTCACCAAGTAGAACTTGGTAATATGGACGTTTCTGCCACTGTGGATAACTCTGTAATTACCCTTTATGGTGAAGAATCATCATGCATGAAGGTTTTTGCAGAAACAGCCAGCACCATTTTGTCCATTGCTGCTGGGGTTAGTGTATCTGCGCAAGTTTCGTCTAAGACTTCTAGTTCAAACCCAGGCGCCACTAAGCCTTCAAGTATTGGTGGTGCAGGTTCTGTTACACTTAACGTAATTAACCGCATTGTAACAGCAACAGTTAGCAATAGTACCTTAAACCTTGCTGGCAAGGCCACCATTGTGGCTCGTGATTATACCAATGATGGTGCCATTAAAAATGGTAGCCGTATTTATGCCATATCAGGTCAGGTTGGTGTATCCACCACTGGTTCACAAATGGGCGTTGCCCTTGGTGGTAACTACATCGGTGGCGACATTACCGCAGGCCTTATAGATACAAGCATTGATGCCATTGGCACTGCCAATAAAGTTACAGACGGCCTTGATGTGCATGCAGAATCTGTTGCAGGTATTTTAAGTGTTAATGCTTCTGTTGCTGTAGCAGTAACTACTGGTTCTAGTGGTTCTGGTGGTTCATCTTCTACCAAGACCGTTAGTGCCACCCTTGGCGTTAACGTAATTCACAAAGATGTAATAAGCATTATTGAAAGCACAACCACTAAGAAAAACATAAGCGTGCACGGCCCAATTTCCGTGCGTGCTACGGATAGCTCAGAAATATTTGGCATTGCAGCAGCCGTTGCCGTTGCCGTTGCAAAGCCTGGTCAACAGACCACGGCCCTTGGCGGTACACTTGCTCTTAACGTAGTTGTGAGTGAGCAAACCATACGCATTAACAATGTGAATATAACAGCTTCACTGGGCGATATTGAAACCCATGCTCAATCTTCGGCTAATATTTCATCTGCCAACGTAACTGTATCTGGCTCAACACTTACCTTAAATCCCAATGTTATTGTAAATAATACCACCATTGATGTTGATAATAGTAGCATTACTGCTTCTGAGGGCGAGCTTATCATGACAGCCAACCAAGAAGTGAAAGATAATGTTGCTAATAATATAATAAAGTGGATTGATGATGTTCTTAAGCCTGACGGTACAGATAATAGCGAAGCTATGCAAGCCTATGATAATTTTATAGAGCATGTTGCCCCCGTTGCCACATATGGTAGTGACTTCTTATTCTCCAATAATATTTTGGCTTTGAATTTTAACCTTAGCTTGTCCGCTGGTGGCACAAACTTTGGCGGCGGTTTTGCTGCCAACGTAGTTGTGTCCAATGTGGGAGTGCTTATTGGATCATCAACACTTCGTGCCAATAGTATTAATGTTTCAAGTAATAATGATGCTAAGATTAAGTCCGTACTTGTGGGCGTTGCAGGTGCTCTTAAAGAAGGTAATGCAATAAATGCAAGCATTGCTTCTAATACCATTGTAAGCACTGCGGCTTCAGAAATTAGCAATACCTCGCTTTATGCAGATGCTGGTTATTTAGACGTTATTTCAGACAACAGTGCAGATATCTTCACCGTTGCCGTGGCGGTTACCGGTGCTGGTACAGGTTCAGCTGTTGGTCTTTTCCAAGGTGTGAACGTCATTGTGGTGGATAGTATTGCCACCATTACTGGCGTTGGTAATAATGATCATATAGACGTTCATGGTGCTATTAACATTAAAGCCACTGATTTTTCAAGAATTTGGGCTGTATCTGTTGCTGTTACTGGTAGTGGTCAAGGTTCTGCCGTAAGTGCTGCCAATAATACATCTGTAATTACAGGCACCATTAATGCTGGTATTGCTGATATGGGCAGTGTTACTGCTGGTGGAAGCTTAGGCATTGAGGCACTTTCTCAAAGCCAAATCTTAAACGTTGTTTCTGGTGTTGTTGGCTCAGGTTCAAGTGCCGCTGTGCAAGGTTCATTTAGTCAAAATGTTATTGTGCGTAGCGTACTTGCAGAACTTAATGACATTGACATTGTCACCGTAGGTGGCGATTTAGTGGTAAAAGCCACAGAAGATAAGCCTTTAACAGAACTTGCAAAACTTGCGCATATATTCACCTCCTTGGTGGGTCTTGAAGATATTGAAACTGGAAAATTAGCTGCCGATGACGATATGACAGAGGCTGGCGTTGGTGTTAGTGCAGATGGCAACATAAGCGTAGATACTGATAACGGTGAGCGTAGCTTTAATGTCAATGATTCTTTATGGAATTTTGGTAGCGGTATTTATTCATTAGTGGTTGGTGTTGCAGGCACAAATATGAGCAGTGCTGCATCAGCTGGTATTAACTTTAATTTCTTAAAGCGTGAAACTCAGGCCATTGTTAATGGTATTGGTAGCCTTCGCTTTACTGATAGTGGCTCAAAGAAAAGCTCCATGCTAGTTACTGCAACCTCCAGTGCCCAAGCCTTTGGTGGAGCCGTGGCTGTTGCTGCATCTGGTGCTAATACTGGTTTAGCAGGTTCTGTTGTGGTTAATGTGCTTGATAATGACGCCAAAGCCACTGTGGAAAACGTAAGCCTTGGCGGTTGGGATGGTACTAAGTTTGACACTCAATATCTTGGTAATGTGACAATACAAACAACCAATGCTTCAGGGGCAGTGGCTCTTGGTGTAAGTGTGGGGGCCAGTGGTGCCGCCGCAGGTGCAGGGGCGACAGTTACGCTTAACATTGGCATGAGTAAAAAGCGTAGTCTTGATCTTTCTACTAAAACAGCAGAAGAAAAACTTATAGAAGTAGAAAGCCTTTTTGATGAATTTGCTGCCAATGCCGACAAAGATGGTGCAAGCCCTTATACCGATACTAGTAATGACTCCAATAGTGATGCTAACCTTGGTGGCGAATCTGCCGAAGCAGGATTAATTGGCGTAGAATTACACTCTAGTGGTAATTTGATTGTTGAAGCTGAGCAAAAAAGCTCACTTATTTCCTTAGGTTTATCCGTTGGTGCTTCAGCACAATTTGCAGCTGCTGGCACAATTTCCTTAAATATGCTTTCTGCCAATTCTTTTGCTCAAATTGCCAATATTGAAAATGGCAAAGTAAGCAATATTACAGCTGGTTCTGTGGATGTAAACGCCCAAACGGGTGGCGATATTTGGGCATTCCTTATTGCCGTTGGTGGTAGTGCTACTGGCGCAGGCGCTGGCGCCCTTGCTTTAAGCCGTGTGGGCGGTAGTGCACAAGCCTATGTACAAGCTGATGAAATTCATGCCACCAATGGTGACTTTAAAGTCTATGCCGAAGGTGCTGCCTATATGCTAACCTTTGCCCTTGCTGTGGCAGGGTCTGGCGTTGGTTCTGGTTCTGGTTCTGTGGCCTTGGCCTTTGCTGGCACTAATGTGCTGGCAGACGTTGATGCTGGCATAATAGATGTGCATGGTGACTTACTAGCCCGTGCCACCAATACTACAGTGGTGGCAACCACTGCTCTTGGCATAGCTGGAGCTGGCGTTGGCACTGGCACTGGTGGCCTTGCCATTAACCTTTCTGTATGGGGTGATGCAGCGGCCTTTGATCCAACAACAGACAATCCAAGTGCCGATACAACGACCTCCCACACAGCTCTTACTTCTGTGTCTAACATGGTTGATGGCAACAAGGCATCTGGCTTCCAAACACGGGCCACCGTTGAAGGCGACGACATAACCGTTGCTGGAAATGGCTCCTTAACTGCTGGTGCTCGCACCACTGACGCGATTATTGTTGAAGCCAACAACCTCTCTGTATTCGTAGCCCTGATGGTGGCTGTGGCTGGTAGTGGCGTTGGTGCTGGGGCTGGTGGTATTGTCTTAAATGTGCTTGACTCAACTTCACAAGCCGCCTTGATAGTAAATTCACGCCTTAATGCAACCAATGATGGTAATATTTATGTAGCATCCTTTAATGAGAGTAAGCTTTGGGCTATCATGGTAGCTGCCTCTGGTAGTGGCGTTGGTTCAGGTGCTGGTGGCCTTGCTCTAAACTATGGTGATGCAAGCAGTACTGCCTATATTGAAGGTGGAGCAAGTGCAAACTTTACAGCTGGCGACGTAGACGTTCATGCAAAATCTGAAATTGATGTATATGCATTGGCACTTTCCATTTCTGGGGCAGGTGTTGGAGCAGGCGTTGGTACTTTTGCCATTAATGCCGTAGAAAATGCCACCGTAGCTCAAGTTTATGGTAATAATGTTTCTAAATTTGTGATGAATGTTGGTGATATGGACGTTGCCACGGTTACAGATTCAGTCATCGTTGCAACTAGCCTTGGTGCTACTGGTGCTGGTGCTGGGGCTGGTGGGCTTTGCATTTCCATTAACGTAAGTTCAAGAAGCTCTGAAGAGCTTGAGAATATAGCCGCCACCTCAAAAGAAGTGGAAACCGGCACCAATACCCTAAAGGGTCTTGAAGAAAATGTAGAATATGTCACCACAATTCATAATGGCAATCTTACTTTGTTAACTGACGAAGTATATAATTCTAGTACGGGAGAGATTGAACAATCTAGCAAACATCATGCTGCAAACATTAAAACTGATGGCGTCACCGATGATTCACATTATTTAACCTATCGCCATAAAGACGGCAGTGAAAGCGTTTATTCCTTTGCTAAGTCTGCTGTGCGTTCAGATGGCACAATTAATACAAACGCTTTGACCTTAGTCCGTGGTGAAGATGCAGACTTTAATGATACTTCAAACTATACTGTTACATATAGTAGTAATAAGTATGGTGCGCCAACCTATGTTTCAGAAAAAGTTAGTGCAGTTGCATCATCTTCAGTGCTTGTAGAAAATGTAAACATTACAGCAACAAGCTTTAATGCACATGCTACTTCCACAAGAAAAACAGTTAATATTACCGCAGGGGCTGCTGGGGCAGCTTTTGGGGCTGGTTATGGTTCTGTATCAGTTTCTGTAAATAATAACCTCACTCAAGCTGTGGTGCTTAACTCAAAGCTTACAACCACTGGTGGTGATATTAACGTTACTGCCCTAAATAAGAGCCAATCTTATACTGTAACCGCTGCTGCTGCAGGTACTGGTTTTGGGGCTGGTGGTGCTAGTGTTAGTGCTACCATAGATTCTGGTAGTACCATTGCTAAAATGGAAAATACTACTGTAGCCGATGCAGAAAATGTAAGTGTTACATCCTCTGCAAGTATGGATATGTTTAGCCTAGCTTTTGCTGGGGCTGGCGCTGGCTTTGGTTCTGGTGCGGGTTCCGTTGCGGTTAACGTAATGTCTGGCACTGTAAGTGCAGATATCATTGATAATACTATCACCGCAACTGGCAAGGTTAGCACATTGGCAAAATTTGCTCAGCCTGAAAGTTCAGACACTTACGCCCTAGGTAGTGTTCTTAATACAGAACAAAAAGGAAATGGCGTTAGTAGCATTTTAGCAGATATCGATACAAAGTTAGCAGATGTTAAAAAACAAGCTGAAGATACCAAGGTATCTGGTATTGAGGGCATGGACAGCTCTAATGCTAGCAACATCAATACAAGATTTGATGATGCATTTAATACTAGCGGTATCCTTTCCATAACATTAGCCGCTGCTGGCGCAATTGGCACTGGCGCTGGTTCAATTTCTACCAACGTACTTACTGGTAATGTTTCTTCACTAATAAGTAATTCTGTTATTACTGCTGACTCAGTGTCATTTGAGTCTGATATGAGCACTACTGTGCAGTCATTTGTAACGGCCTTTACGATAGGTCTTGGTTTCTCTGGTGCCATTAGCACTAACGTAATCTCCGGCAAAACTACAACATTTGTTAACAATAGCTTACTAACTGTAACTGCCGCTGACGATTTAGCCACCGCAGACAATGAAGGCTCATTGGTTAGTGCAAACCAAAACCTTACCATCTATGGCATGGTAGGAACTGTGAATTTTGGTGGAGGCCTAGCAGCTGGTGTTGTAACCAACGTAATTTCAGGTGACGTACTAACAGGTGTGGAAGACACAACTATTCTTGGTACTGACGTAAGTAGCAGCACTTTTGCAGTGGAGGCTGTGCGTAAAAATACCATAAACAGCTATTCCATCGGTGCAGCCCTTGGTCTTGGTGGCCTTGCAGGTGGTGTTGCCACTAATGTGATGAGTGGTGATGCCATTGCTGGTATTTATGGCAACAGTAAGGCAAGTAACCTTGCTAAGTTAAGTGTGAATGCCTATGAAATTATATCTTCATTAGCTGTTGGTATTCAAGGTTCTTCAGGCATGGCTGGCATATCTGTCGGCGTTGCTGTTAGCCATTCCGAGGGCAAAGTACAGGCCTATATTCAAGGTACATCTACTACAGACATACTACTTGAAAATATTGGCACTGTAAGCGTAAAAAGCTCATCGTATATTGACCTTGATATTGTTGGTATTGGTGCAGCCGTTGGTGGGGTTGCCATTGGAGCTATCGTTTCTGATATACGAGTGTTTACCGATGTTAAAGCCATGATGGAATATGTTGATGTTGTAAATGTAAATACAGTAAGTGTACTTGGCGATGCTGATTGGCATGTATATTCCTTTAGTATTGCTGGTGCTGGTGGTGCTGTTGCAGGTTCTGGTGCATATTCTGGCGCTCGTATTGCCGGTAGTGTTGATGCGCATATTGAAGATGCAACCTTCACAAATGTAAAAGATATTGACGTTAAAGCTACAGCCGCACCAATAATTAAAGCCTTTACCATTACTCCGTCCGTAAGCCTTATAGCTTCTGTTGGTGTAGCTATTTCTGATGCAATGCTTGAAACTGAACTTGAAGCCTATATTAAAGATTCAGAAATAAAATACCTAGCTGGCAATACTGACTATACAAATGTTGATATTATTGCAGACCTTGTAGCACCAACAGGTTCTGGTGATTACACTCTTGAAAGTGAAGCCTATGCATTTGGCGTTAGTGTGATTGGTGGCGTTGGTGGTGCTAATGCTGACATTTATAATGCCTCCAAGACATATGCCTATGCCGATGCACTAAAAGCAAGAAATTTAAAATCCCTAAACGTACTTGCTGATAATGAGGTCAACACTCGTGCTTATAATACAGCTTTGAGTGCCGCTCTTATAGCAGGCCTTGGGGTAACAAAGTCTACTGTTGAGTCTGATACAGAAACCTATGCCTTTGTAACTGGCGTTAGTGGTGGCACCACATACATTAGCGATAAGTTAAGTGTCTTGGCCCTTTCCTCCATGACAACAGACCAAGTGGTCATTGCTGGTGCAGGCGCTATTGGTCTCACAGTGTCCGCAGTAAAGGGCATACAAGACCTTGATGCCCAAACCAAGAGTGCCATTGGTTTCAATATAATTGATGACAACCATGTTGGTAGTACCTTTAACGCTCTAAGTGTAGACTTAAAGAGCCATGCTTATTTTGACATAGAGCTTCAAATAACTTCTGCTGCTGGTTCACTTGTTGGTGGTGCTGGTGGCACTGTTAACCTAAGGATGAAAGATATTGTAACCACTACCACCGTGGGTAAGGGTGTAAATATTAGCTCCGATGGCATTAACATCAGGAGCCTTAATGAGATTTACCGCCTTGGTAATCACAATGACTCTGATAACGTTGCCGTGGGTGCTATTACTGTCACCGCAGGTGGCGCTTATACTGATATTGACGCCCTTAGTGAAGTTAAAATTGAAAGTGGTTCAAAGCTATACAGCACCAATGACATAATTGTACAAGCTCTTAATCTTTATGATATTCGTGAGAGTATGTCCTTTAGTTCTGCA
>CAYJCI010000002.1:22710-36124 GCA_964368595.1 uncultured Desulfovibrionaceae bacterium | reverse complement strand
CAAAAATTGACCGCATTATCTCTGTGCGTGAGCTTATGGATTCTTTACAAAAAGAGTTTGATGAAGCTGTTTACACATTAAATACTAAAGTTGAAAAATACCTACCTAACCGTGGATAATTATTAAATTTTACACGAGTTATAATAAAAAACCACCGTACATCGCGGTGGTTTTTTTATTGATTTTTTAATGCAGGTAATAAGAGCATCTAAGCTATCTTAAAAGTGCCTTTTTTGGTATTTTCATTGGCGCTATCTAAATTCAGTTTTTACTTTTTTTGGATAAAGGTTTTTTTCAAATAAATCCAAATCACGCTCATGTTTAATTTGAAAATAGGCTTTTTCACCCAGTTCTTTAATATTTAACTTGCTGGTTGCAAATTTACCAAAAATATAATCTTCATACTTGGACTTGATTTTATATTCTTGCTCAAATTTAGCATTCCTTGGTTCAAAGATACTTTCACCAGTCAAGAGTGAATATTCAAGGGCATTTCTGGCAATTTCTTTAAATGTTGCATAGGATAAATCATGCTCCTGCGCAGCGCGAACATACTCTTGACTCAGATTTGAACGGGCAACACCTTCATCATCTGTATTTAAAGTAACTGGAACACCAGCCTCCAAATATAGTTTTAAAGGATGATCATCCCCAACCACTCCCAAAATAACATCATTACTTGATAGACAAATCTCAATGGGAATGCCCCTTTCCTTCATTAAATTAAGAGTGGCATAAGGATTATTTTCCCAAGCAATGGATACTCCATGCCCAATGCGTAAGGCATGCCCCTTGGTTATGGATTTGCTAATACGCTCACGCATGGCCTCAAGCGAAGAGTCACGCAAATTTAACTCCCCAGCATGCAATAAAATATTTGGCTTGTTCATATTATTATATAAAAAATCAAGTATTTCCATTTGAGCATCAAAATTTTTCATGGCAAGAGGGTGCGCCTCACATTGAACTAAGTTAACAGCCACAATATCTTTATGAATTTGCGTAGCACTCAAGCTAGTGGCGGATCTTATAAACAATTCATAATTACTCTGGTGGCGATAAAGGTGCGGAATGAATTTTACTATAATATCAGGGTGTTCACCAAGTATAGTGAGGTTATATTTTTCACGCAAAATTTTATCCGTTGCTCTAAGCTGTGCAGACATGGCCACATTCACTGCTTTCACAAATTCTTCACTTTTTAAATAAGGTTGAATTTTTTTATAGGCATCTGCTAGCTTAGACACAGTAAATTCTTTTTGCGGCAAAAGCTCACGCACTTTTGCATATAATTCTTGAGGCACAACATCTCGCATAAACTCAACATAATATACATGCTGACTATGATTTCTAGCAATTACCCTAGCAAGGCTCTCAGGCCCGTCAATGGCATAAGCTATATAATCAAATGTTGCAAAAAAATGATCAGAACCATGCATAGTGTTTTGATAAAAACCACGCATACTTACAGCATCAAGATATTTTTTTAAATCATCGGGGCGGGTTAGCAATTCTGCCACACTTATGATTTTTGCATTTCTCTTAGCATTGGGGGGCAAAACCTGTTGCTCAGCAAGGTCATACATATAACCCTGCTTTGCTCCAAGCACTAGCATTTCTTCAGCAAAATATGCTCCTGAAAGGTGATTATGCAAATCCGCACCCTTGGGAAATTGATTCATAAATATTATAAGTTCGGGAGTATATAATCTTATATTATCAAGGTACTTAGTTGCAGTATACTCTTGTTCACCTTGAGCGGTAATAATTTTAGCATTTGCCACATCAAGCATTAATGAAAAAACAAGTGTAAAGCATAAAAAACAAATGGCCAGCTTTTTACTCATAACATACTCCAACTTAAAATTATATTTGTTAATACTTCATATTAACCAAATTTTACAGCTCTATATATTGAGGCATAAAAACTTAATATACAGCCAAACTACGATAGCTTTCAAAATCCATAATGTCCATAGCGCTGGCGCTAAGAGCACTATCAAGAAGTGAATTAAAATCTAGGCGAGCAATGGTTATTGCGCCCATTTCTAACATATGCGGTGTTTCTTGCTGACAATCAAACAAGGTAAAACCTTGCATTTTAAGTAAATTTACTAAATATTCCAATGCAATTTTTGAAGCATCTGCCACGTGGTGAAACATGGATTCTCCAAAAAATGCTTTGCCAAGGGCAACGCCATATACCCCACCTACTAGAACATCATTCTTCCAGCATTCTATAGAATGAGCAAAACCAAGCAAATGTAAAATTCTATAAGCATCCTGCATTTCGGGTAAAATCCAAGTTCCGCCCTGTCCTGGCCTTGCAACATTAGCACAATTTTTAATTACATCATCAAAGGCAGTATTTAATGTACAATGAAAGGGCCCATTTTTAATTTTACGCTTTAAGCGACTAGAAATATAAAAATTATCTAAAGGCAAAACACACCTTGGCTCTGGAGACCACCAAAGAATGGGGCTTTGCTCATCATACCAAGGAAAAATGCCCTGAGCGTAGCCAAATAGAAGACGCTCAGGGCTTAAATCTCCGCCCACTGCCACAAGGCCATCCTCGGCCTCATGTACAGGGGGGAACCATATATCATTATTAAGTAAAGCAACCATTAACAGTTACCTTTAAAACTATTATTAATAAAGGTGTTTATAAAACATTAGCTAGTTTCAATTTATGCTCAGTAAAAAATAATATTGCTAACTCATTATTTTTTAAGATGAAACATAGCTAAATTTCAATCCTTCGCCCTTCACATCAACGGTTACAGTGCCACCACGAGTCAGCTTACCAAACAGTAATTCTTGTGCCAGCACATCTTCAAGCTCTGCCCTCAAAATTCGCTGCAAGGGCCTTGCACCATAGACAGGGTCATACCCCTTTGTGGCAAACCATGCTTCAGCCTTTGATGTAAGAATAATCTTAACCTTTCTAGCGGCAAGGCTTTTAGCAAGCTGCCCAACGAATTTCTTAACAATATTACCCATAAGCTCTGGGCAAAGGCCATTAAATGGAATAATGGCATCTAATCTATTTCTAAATTCGGGGGAGAATGATTCCTCCACCGCTTTTAGGCCTTTTTCTGCCATGTTTTCAGGCCGTTGCTCACCAAAACCTAGGTTATTTTTGCTCATTTCCCTCACACCAGCATTGGAAGTCATGATTAAAATAACATTACGAAAATCGGCCTTGCGCCCAGTATTATCTGTAAGGGTGCCATAATCCATTACCTGTAAGAGCACATTAAATATATCTTCATGAGCTTTTTCAATTTCATCAAGCAGCACTAATGAATACGGATACTTACGCACTGATTCAGTTAATTGCCCACCTTGCTCAAAACCCACATATCCAGGAGGCGCACCAATAAAGCGAGATACGGCATGCTTTTCCATATATTCACTCATGTCATAGCGCAAAAACTGCACACCGAGGCGTTCAGCCAATTGCTTAGCAAGCTCAGTCTTACCAACACCAGTTGGCCCATAAAATAAAAAGCTACCTGCTGGCCTTTGTTCGCGGTTAAGCCCTGCCCTAGCACGTAAAATGGCTTTTACAGTTAAGCTAACAGCTAATTCTTGACCATAAACACGATCAATTAAATCTTTTTCAAGTGTTGCTAGGCGCTCTTTTTCATGTCCTGAAACTGAGCGCTCAGGAACGCCAGCCATGCGGGCAACAATGCGCTCAATATCTGCAACGCTGACCTTAGATTTTTTTACACCTTTAGACTTAAGGCGAACGGCGGCACCTGCTTCATCCATTATATCAATAGCTTTGTCTGGTAAAAGCCTATCTTGTAAATGCCTTGCTGAAAGCTCCACCGCCGCTTTTAAGCTAGCATTAGGATAACTTACATTATGATGTTTTGCATAGCGGCTTTGCAGCCCTTGTAAAATAGCATAGCATTCTTCTTCAGAAGGTTCACGTATATCAATACGTTGAAAGCGTCTTGACAATGCTCTATCTTTTTCTAATTGATTGCGAAATTCTTCATGCGTGGTTGACCCCATGCAACGAATGTCACCACTGGCAAGAACTGGCTTTAATAGATTTGAGGCATCAAGCGATCCACCAGAAGTTGAACCAGCTCCAACTATGGTGTGAATTTCATCAATAAACAAAATGGCATTGGGTATTTTTTTAAGGCCCTTAATCACACCTTTTAATCTATTTTCAAAATCACCACGATAGCGAGCACCAGCAAGTAAACTACCCATATCTAAAGCATAAATCTTTGCAGATTTAAATTTATCTGGTACTTTTTGCTCGGCAATACGCAAAGCTAGCCCTTCTGCAATGGCAGTTTTGCCAACACCAGGCTCACCCACAAAAAGTGGATTATTTTTACGCCTTCTGCATAAAACCTCAACTGTGCGGTCAAGCTCAGCTTCACGACCCACCAATGGGTCAATATCACCTGCGGCTGCTTTGGCTGTAAGTTCAGCAGTATAGCGAACCAGTGGGTCAACATTTTCTTTATTTTGCTCAACCCCAATTGATCCATTACCATGCTCACCATGCGAAATATATTCTATAACATTTGTGCGAGTTAGACCTTGTTTTTTCAAATAATAGCTCGCATAAGCGCTATCTTCATCCAAAATGGCGGCAAGTACATCTCCAAGCTCCACTTGCTCACGCCCAGCTAAACGAATATGTCTAACGGCATTTTCAAGAACCCTTTGCACACCGTCAGTCTGCATAACTGTATTTGCGTTGACTCCTTCATTTAATTCTAAATATTGGGCAAAAAACTCCTCCAATTGCTCACGCAATGAGGAAGGGTCCGCCCCGCAACCCTCAAGCAAAATGCAACCTTGCTCTTCAGTCGTAATGGCAAAGAGCAAATGCTCAAGAGTTAAAAATTCATGTTTGCGGCGTTGAACATCTTGCAAAGCAAAATGTAAAACTTTTTGCAAATTTTTACCAAGCATTTATTATCCTTAAATATTTATCAAGCATTAATCTGCTACTTCTAACGTGCAGCGTAGGGGGAATCCAGCCTCGCGGGCCATATGGCGAGTTTGTCTAACTTTAGTTTCTGCAATTTCATGAGTATAAATTCCGCATAGTCCAATGCCGCTTTCATGCACGGCTAACATAATTTTTGTAGCATCCTCCGATGTTTTTCTAAAGACGCGTGTGAGCACATGCACCACAAAATCCATACTGGTATAGTCATCATTGTGCAAAAGCACCTTATACATTCGCGGCTCTTGTAAGTCTTCTTCTAACAGAACACCGTTATCTTGCTGCGGTCCTAAATGCGGATTTGTCATAAATAACCCTTGTAAAATATTAATCTGGGGCAAATTTCATGCCCACTCCAATAACTTCTAAACCTTGTAAGCTGACGCATAGCACGCATGTATAGCGATAGCAAGGAATAGAAAAATAAAAAAAGTATGTTAATACAGAAGATTAAAAAAAAAGATATTATTATTTTTTAGAGAACAAGCTTTTTTGAAGCTGCATGACAGTGCTCATACCGTTTTTATGGGCATCTGGGTGATAAATTGGTTCGTAACCTAAACGTGTGGCTTGGGCAAATCTGATGTCTTGTGCACTAACTGGGCGCACTTGACCATTTAAGTCAACTTCGCCCCAAAAAACTGAACGCTCAGGCAATGAAATGTCATAAAATGACGACAAGACCGCCGCCACCAATGCTAAATCCATTCCTGGATCATCAAGGCGCATGCCTCCGCCCACCTTGGCATATATATCCACCTGACCAAAGTTCAATTTTAAGCGCTTTTCAAGCACTGCTAGCAACAAATGTAAGCGATTTGTATCAAAACCAAGTGCAGTGCGCCTTGGAATTGCTAAATATGTTTTTGACACTAAGGCCTGCACCTCTACCGCAAATGGCCTATGCCCATCCACTGCCATAACTACAGCAGTTCCACTCAATGATGCATCACGAGCGCCTAAGAAAAATGTTGATGGGTCCTCCACCAACTCCATGCCATTATTAGTCATATGAAATACTAATAATTCCTCATTTGGCCCAAAGCGATTTTTAAATACTCTAAGTAGCCTAAACATTTGCCGCCTATCACCTTCAAGAGAAATCACAGTGTCAACCATATGTTCAAGCAAGCGTGGACCTGCCAAGGTGCCTTCCTTTGTTACATGCCCAACAAGCACGAGGCATGTCCCAGCATTGCGGCAACGCTCAATTAAATCAGTTGCCACAGCCCTAACTTGACTAACATTACCAGGTAAACCCTCAGCATCCATGCTAGTTAAAGTTTGCACCGAGTCAACAATCAAAAGTGCTGGTGCATCCTTACTTAATACACCATGCAAATCCTCCACATGCGACGTTGCAAGAGCTAGCAAATTATCATGCAAAATATTAAGCCGCTCAGCCCTACCTTTAATCTGCGGTAAAGATTCTTCACCACTTGCGTAAACTACAGGCAATCCAGATGCCGCCACATACCCTGCCAATTGCAAAAGTAGGGTTGATTTACCAACACCAGGCTCACCACCCATAAGCAATGCTGAACCAGGCATAAAACCCTGCCCAAGCACCCTATCAAGTGGCAGAAGGCCAGAACCAAATGCTTCACAGCCCTTATCACTTACAGAGTGCAAGGGAATTGGGTTTTTGCCAGTATGAGATGATTTTTGTTTTGATTTGACGCTAGAAACTAAGGCAACTTCTAAGGTATTCCACGACTCACAAGAAGGGCATTGCCCGCGCCACTGCGAGCATTGCGCCCCACATGACGAGCAGACATAATTTTCCCTAACCTTAGCCATGTAATACCTTTGAATACAAACACCTTAAGCGGTGATAATTTTATTACTAATAATACACACTGGAAACTTTAAGAACAAATAAAACAAATAGATGCTCAAAAAGTGCCTGACGTAACAAAGGGGTGCTTTTTTAAGCACCTATTGCTGTTCAACGTCTTTAGAACTTATAATCTTAACCCCAAATTCTGCCACATCAGCAGGTGGATTATAAAATAACACCATGAATGGCACTTCACCCTTGGGTGGAACATTGGTATTTTTTGTAAGAATCTCAATTTGATTACTTAAAAAAGATTCCATCTCTTCCTCACCAAGTACTTGCAATTGGAATTGAGATAAAACAGTACCGCCAAGTTGCTTCTTGGTTAACAGAGTAGTTTTATCCTTGGCATAGAGAGCGGCCTCAACTTCAATCAAGTCTTTTGCCACAGGAAATTCATTTGTTACAATGCCTTGAATAACAAAAATCGATCCAATCTTTTCATTTTGCACATAATATTGACGTACATCGCGCATTATTAAAAATTCAACGCTTTTTGCCATTTCAGCTGGAGATTTGGGTTCTTCTGAGCTAGTGCCAGCAAAATACCACCAACCGCCACCTGCTGCACATAGCAACAATACAATGGCAACAGCAGCAATAATAATTTTCTTTTTCTTGCTTGCTGGCTCAGATTCTGATTTTGCACCGTCTAAATCTAGATTTTCACCATCTTCCAAAGCAGCAGAGTCCAAATTGCCATTTGCTGTATCGTCCTCAGCTTCAGGAGGTTGAACTGGAGCACCAATACTAAACACATTTTGACAAACTGAACAACGCAACTTTGCATTGGGCTTTACAGCACTGTCTGGGAGATTAAATCGACTCTCGCAATTGGGGCATGTTACTTCCATAATTTACTCTACAATTAGTTCACATAATCCAGGTAAACTGCGATATTGCTCAGCAAAATCCAAACCATAACCCACGATAAAACCACCAAAAATACGAAAGCAGACAAAGTCGGGTGAGAAGTCCACCTCACGGCGCTCGTGTTTATCAATCAACACAGCTGAGCGAACTGATAAAGCACCCTTATTTTCAAATCTTTTCATCAAAAAGTCCATACTACGACCAGTATCGACAATATCTTCAACCACTAGCACGTGTTTACCCTGAAGGTCCGTGCTAATATCTTTTGAAAATTCCATGGAACCTGAAGGCGATTGCCCCATGCCATAGCTTGAAATACAAACAAAATCTATTTCAACACTCTTTCTACCAAGAGCGCGCAAAAGGTCAGCACAAAAAACCACTGCCCCTTTTAATACCCCAATGAGAACTAAGGGCTCATCTCTATACAATAGATCAATTTGCTTACCCAAAGCCTTAACCTGGGCTGCTATTTCCTCAGCGGAAAATATTTCACGCACTTCAACTACATTCATGGTCACCTCTAAAGCTTTAATAGTACAGCGGTTTCATCACAGTCAGGATATTTTGGACAGTGCACACAGTCTGCCCAAATCTTCTGTGGTAATACGTCTTTATCCACAATATCAAAACCAAGACATTTGAAAAACTCTTCTTGATAGGTAAGGGCAAAGGCAGTATCTATCCCAAGCTCTGCACAGTCTTGAAGGCAAGTTTGCACAATTTTACGCCCAAGACCTTGCTTTCGGCAATCATTTGCCACCACAAGTGAGCAAATTTCTGCCAAATTATCCCACATGGGCGAAAGAGCACAGCAAGCAAGCATTTTTCCATCTGCATCTTCAGCAATATAAAAATCACGAATATGCCTATAAAGGTGGCTTAAAGCCCTTGGCAACAAAAGCCCCTGAGTAGCACAGTCCATGAGTAAGGCGTGGATGCCTTTAACATCCGCTACATTAGCCCTACGAATCGTCACGTTTTGCATTAACATTTTCCTCTAAAAGCAAATTAATAAACTTCTTTAATTCTTCTTCAGTCACAAAGCCTGCTGCATTAGCTACTATTTTACCGTCTTGATTGTAAACTAAATTATGCGGTATTGTATGCACCTGAAAATGTCTCAACACATCCATCCCTGCTAAAATCACAGGATAGTTGATGTTCATATCCTTAACAAATGGGCCAATTAGCCTTGGGTTTTCATCACCAGAAAGGCCAATGACCACCACATCCTTGGACATGCTCTTTGCAAGTGCCACAAGGCCTGGTATTTCCTCCCTACATGGGGGGCACCATGTGGCAAAGAAATTAACAACTATAATCTTACCCTTGTGCTTAGCAATAAGTTCATTATAACCTTGCATATTTATAGCTTTAAATTCTTTTGAACTATCAGCAGCTACGGCAATATTTTGACCAAGAAGAGTAAGGAAAAAGCCCAAACAAAATATAAAAGTTAGTATGCGTTTCATAATTATCTTCCTATTGTATGCTTATATAAGAGATTTAGCAAGACGCACAGCACCAACAGCATCAGCTGAGTAACCATCGGCGGCGATAGAATCTGCAAAAGCCTGCGTAACCACAGCGCCACCAATCATTACCTTAAAGGGCAAGTTTTGTTCTTGCACAAGTTTAACCGTGTCTTCCATACGAACCATGGTTGTGGTCATAAGAGCAGACAAACCAATAATACTTGCCTTATTTTCAATGGCAACTTTAACAATATCCTCGGCTTTCACATCCTTACCTGCATCAATTACCTCAAAACCATGATTGCCAAGTAAAAGTGCCACAATGTTTTTACCAATATCGTGAATATCGCCCTCAACAGTGGCGACCACAATCACAGGGCGCTCTTCCTTGCCTTGCATTTCTTCAAGCAACGGCTTCACATGCTTAAAAGCTATTTGCATGGTTTCAGCTGAGCGTATAAGCTGTGGCAAGAAATATTCACGCCTTTCATACTTAGCGCCAACTTCAGTAATGGCAGGGATAAGCTTTTCCTGCACCAAGGTCATGGGGTCAGTGCCTTGCTTTAATTCAGCATCCACAAAGCTAATAATATTTTCTTTATCCCCAAACAGCACAGCATCGTAAAGTGATGTTATGCTTGATTGTGTTACGTCTTGTTTTTTAGCTGCTGTAACAGATTCAGTAGATGAGCTAGTCCACTTGGCATAATTTTCAATAAAATATTGAGCGTCCTTATCCTTATTTAATAGGACATCAGAAGCATCACGCACTTCACAAAGGCGCTCATTTGAAGGGTTGGCAATGCAAGATGTAAGGCCAGCCCCTACACAAAGTGATAAATAACTAGCGTTTAAAAGCTCTCTTGCAGGTAAGCCAAAGGAAACATTGGAAAGGCCAATGGTAGTTGGCAAACCTTCACGCATGCACCAACGTATGGTTTCAAGGCATTGGCGCCCTGCTTCTGCCTTTGATGATACAGAAAGAGCCAATACATCCACCATGACTAAACGCCTTGGAATACCAAGGAAATCAACCTGCTCAAGCAAGCTCTCTAAAATTGCAATGCGCTCTGTTGCAAGTACGGGTAGGTTGCGCCCCTGCAAAGGCAATAAAATAAATGGTGCGCCAAAATCCCTACACAATGGGCCAAGAACTTCCATTCGCCCAGCCTCACCACTAATTGAATTTACAAGTGCAGAACCTGGGCAATAGGGCAAGGCTGATTGAATAGCTGCAATATTTGAAGAATCGAGCGATAACGGCGCATCAAATCTACCAGTTAAATTCTTAATAAGTTCTGGTAAAAGTATGGCTTCATCTACCAAGGGGGCACCAACGTTAACATCTAATACGGGCGCACCAGCGGTAATTTGCTCATCAGCAAAGCGCATTGCTATGCCAAATTCACCTGCTTGAAGCTCGGCTGTAAGTTCTTTTTTACCGGTAGGATTAATACGCTCACCAATAATAGTTAAGAGATGGTCCTCACCAATGCGAACAATTTTTGAGCGTGTGGTTAGGGCAATGCCTCTTGTACCTGCGCCAAGATTTGGCCTTTGCAGCTCAAGCCCTGTTACAGTTTGCTTTAACGCTGCAATATGCTCTGGGGTCGTACCACAACAGCCACCAATTAAGCTAACTCCAGCCTTTGCAAATACTGCTGTTTTTTGGGCAAATGTTTGCGGGTCAAGGCGAAATACTGTTTGCCCATTCACCAATTCTGGCAAGCCAGCATTAGGCTCAACCAAGACAGGGCACTTAGAATATTTAAGTATTTCATCTATAACACCAACCATTTGCTCAGGGCCAGCACTGCAATTTGTACCCAAGGCTGCTACACCAAGGTTTTGCATGGTTTCCACAAAAATTTCTGGTGTAGATCCAGTTAAGCTCACACCTTGCTCAAAAGTCATGGAGACCATAACTGGCAAATTACACTCACGCCTTACAGCAACAACTGCGGCCCTTGCTTCTGCTAAGTCAAATTGAGTTTCAATAAATATTAAATCAACTCCACCGCGCACAAGACCGCGAACTTGTTCAGCATATGCGGCTATTAAATCTTGTGGCTCGATATCACCCAAGGGGCGCACAAAGTGCCCTGTAGGCCCAAGGTTGCCTGCGACGAAAACTTTGCGCTCAGCACTCTTGGCAGCAGCACGCGCCACTTGCGCCATCTTCTCGTTAAAACTTATAACATCAAGACCTTGTGGCAATTTGTACTTATTGCCACCAAAGGTGCAGGTTGTAACAATATCTGAACCAGCTTGCACATAGGCCTTGTGTATACCTTCAAGTACTTCAGGGCGTTCCATGCAAAAAGCTTCAGGGCTAACGCCTGCTGGTAAGCCACCAGCTTGAAGCATAGTCCCCATAGCACCATCTAAAAATAATAATCTATTAGAACCCAAGGATAAATTGAACATCCTCAATCCTCACATATAAAATCATTAATAATAACAACAACTAAAACACTAGTAATTTGCTACTGTGCAAAACATATAGTTTATGTTAGGTTAAAACCAATAGGTCATAATTAATAATCATATAAGCCTTATAATTCATCAAGGCTCACAATAAACTCTATCACCGCATGACCTACAGAGTGTATATATGAAAAAAACTAAAAAAGAAACTTCAAAAACTGCCCCATCCCAGCCCAAAAAACAAAGGCTTGATGTGGAAATTGTGCATGAAGCTGACGACCATGAAAACATGGACGAGCAAGATAATTTTGACTTGGATAACGATGACTTAGACCTTGAACTTGATGAAGACGATATAATTGACATTACGGATGAGAGTGACCAATCAAGCACTGTACCGTCCATCGCCCCAAGCACTTTGCCAAGCCCGGCCCTCACAAAAGACAGCTTACACCTTTATCTTAAGGAAGTTAGCCGCTTCCCCATGCTTAAGCCAGAAGAGGAGCAAATGCTTGCTAAGCGCGTGCGAGACCATAATGACACCGACGCAGCCTTTAGGCTTGTATCATCACACCTTCGCTTAGTCGTTAAAATTGCCATGGACTTTCAGCGGCGCTGGATGCAAAATGTGCTTGATTTAATTCAAGAAGGCAATGTTGGCCTCATGCGTGCAGTTAATAAATTTGACCCAGATAAAGGTATTAAATTTTCTTATTATGCAGCATTTTGGGTAAAAGCTTATATACTTAAATTCATTATGAATAACTGGCGTATGGTGAAAATTGGCACCACCCAAGTGCAACGCAAGCTTTTTTATAACCTTAATAAAGAGCGCCAAAAGCTTATTGCACAAGGTTTTGACCCTGATGCAACCATGCTGTCTGACCGCCTTGGGGTTAGTGTTGAGCAAATAAATGAAATGGATCAACGCCTTGCTGCTTCTGACATGTCACTTGATATGCAAATTAATGACGATTCTGCTGGAGCAACGCGCATGGATTTTTTACCAGCGCTAGGACCAGGAATTGAAGATAGCATTGCCAGTGAAGAGATTGCAGGATTGATTCAAGAACATTTACGTACTATTTTACCAAAGCTTAATGAAAAAGAAACATATATTCTACAAAACAGGTTACTTACTGACGAGCCTGCCACCTTGCGTGAAATTGGCGAAAGGTATAATGTAACCAGAGAGCGAGTGCGCCAACTAGAGGCAAGATTACTTGAAAAATTACGCAAACATTTAAGTAATGACATTAAAGATTTTTCCGCAGAATGGATTAATAAATAATATGAAATATTTACAGATAGTTCGTCACATATTTATACTGATGTTAGCATTTTCATCTTGCTTGCTCTTGGGTTGTGGCGGTTGCGCCTCCCATGACAATGCGCCAAAAGAGCATGACTCCACCAGCATAAAACAAGAGTCAGAAAAAACTACGGGCAAAAAGGTTGAGTGGAATTTAAGTGCAAATGCCGCATCTACCTATGTTTTTTTACTTTATGATCAAGCCCTAAGACAAGATGATAAAGAAACATTAATTTTTGCATTAAGAGAACTTTCTAAATTTAAGCCACCTGTTGAAGTCTACATTGACGCAGGCATACAGTTTTTGGACGGGGACCCAACCCCAATTTTACCAATATTGCAATCTGGTTTGCAAAGCTATCCTGACAATGTTTCCTTAAATTTGCTTAATGCAGAATTACTACAAAAAGCTGGCAAAAGTGATGAGGCCATTACTCGCATTCGAGAATTTAGCCAACGACACCCCAAAAATATTGATGCAAAATTAGAGCTTG
>CAYJCI010000002.1:0-22610 GCA_964368595.1 uncultured Desulfovibrionaceae bacterium | reverse complement strand
ATTCGAGAATTTAGCCAACGACACCCCAAAAATATTGATGCAAAATTAGAGCTTGCCCTACTACTTGTAAATTCAAAACAGCATGATCAAGCAGAGGCTATTTTGAATGGCATTACTGGTGTGGAACGCACTGCATTAGTTGAATATTATCACGCAAGGGCCTTAATTGGCATGAACAGAGCTAAGGAGGCCCTGCCATACCTAGAAAAAGCCCTGATCGAAATGCCTACTTTTACCGAGGCATTAATTGACATTGCAAGTATTTATGAGCAAGAAAATGAATATGCAAAAGCTCGTGATATTTATGAAAATATTTTAGATCAGCAAGGCTACAATCCTGAAATCATTATACGCCTTGTGCATAGCTCCATACGCTTAAAACAACCAGAAAGAGCGCTAGAATATTATGAAGAAGGCCCCATGACTCCTGCAATTACTGCCACCATAGGTAGTTTATTGGTTGAAGAAAAATATTACGACCTTGCTGAGCCTCTTTTACAAAAACTAATCACCCTACCCGACGCTCCACAGGAATTATATTTTTATTTAGCAGCAATAGCTTATGAGCGCGATAAAAACATACAAAAAACTTATGAATTATTAAGCAAAATTAAAGATGATCACCCAGACTATACAAGGGCAATGCTCCTGCGTTTGCAATTGTTAATTGATATGGAGAAGTTTGAAGAAGCCTTAAACCTTGTTGCCATAGGCCAAAGCGCAGACCCCGAAAGGGATGAATTTCACGTTGCAGAAATACGCATACTTGCAACACTTGAGCGCATGGATGAAGCCATTAAGCGCTCCGATGAATTAGTTAAAAAATATCCAGATAATGCTGAAATTGCTTTCTTGCGCGCATCATTGCTTGATCAAAATGGCGACAAAAAAGGCGCCTTGCTTATTATGGAGCAAATCGCAGTAAAAAACCCTAATCATTATCAAGCTTTAAATTATATTGGCTATACTTTAGCGGAAGAAAATCGTGACCTTGATCGCGCTTTAATTCTTTTGCGCAAGGCTGTTTCACTCTCACCCGAAAGTGATTATATTTTGGATTCACTAGCATGGGCATTATATAAATCCAAACAATTACATGAAGCTTGGAAAATCATTATTAAAGTTGTAAAACTTAATCAAACAAATGACCCAGTAATATGGGAGCATTATGGCGATATCGCCAAGGCACTAGGCAAGAAGAATGAAGCCAGAAAAGGCTACGAAAAAGCACTTGAATTTGAACCAGACAATGCGGCAAGCATTCGCCGCAGACTTTCAGAATTATAAAATATGAATAATAAATTTACACATTTTTTGTTAATATGTTCGTTAGTTGTGTTATGTGCTTGTACTAAACAAGTAGCAACGCCTGCGCTAAGCCCTGAGCAAGAACTGGAAAATAATACAGCTGCGGCAGATGGCATTTGGCAAAACTATCTAAAAAGTTCTGAGCAAGGCATTGCTCCATTTCGCACGCAAATGAGCTTGCGTTATGGTTCTGAGGGCAATACAAGGCGTGTTACAGCCTTACTTTGGGGCAATAATGCTCATGAAATCCGTTTGGATGTGAATGCAGGTGTTGGCGTAAACATTGCAAAAATTTACGAAAACAAAAACATATTTATTATATACTCACCGCGTGAAGAATCTGCCTACTATCATCAAGGTACCCAAAAGCCACTATTCAATGCTGGCGTGCCCATTCCTTTTAATTTATTACAATTAACTCAATTAATTGAAGGTAAATACAGTGAAGTTTTTGGACGTGATTATACTGGAGAAGTTGAGCTTGCTCGTGATGATAACTCTGATAATCCTGCCAGAACATTCAATATAACTCACCCAACATTAATGGGCAAACTCACCATAAATTACCAAGGCTTACCGCTTTTTTGGCAAGAAATGAATAGCCAAGGTTGGAGTATGAAAATGAGTTATAGAGAAGATAGCAAAATACCATACAAGCTAAGCGTGAGCCACGAAAGCAATAGCAAGATGGTAATTTTATTAATTAAGAACCGTGAATATTCATTAAGCCCCTTTACCGAGGCGCAAATGCAACTTATATTACCAGATGATACAATGATGCAGCCATTGGTAGAAGCACAAAAATTAAAATAACCTAAAACCTAAAATATATATAATCTCGCAAAATATCATGGAGTTTTTATGTCCCAACTAGTGCATATTGCTTGTGATCACGCAGGCCTAAATCTAAAAAATGCCATTATTAAACATTTAGAAAGCAAAGGCCACAGCATCAAAAATCATGGTACAGATGATACGGCAAGCTGTGATTATCCAATCTTTGCTAAAACATTGTGTAAGGCAGTTAAAGAGCAAGGCGGAATGGGCATTTTAATTTGCGGAACTGGCATTGGTATGTCCATCATGGCTAATCGCCATCAAGGCATTAGAGCTGCCCTTTGTGCCAGCGAATTTCAAGCCAGAGCCACCAGATTACATAATGACGCCAATGTTCTTTGCCTTGGTGAACGGGTTACAGGCTTAGGCGTTGCCCTTGATATGGTTGATATTTTTATGGAAACAGAATTTGAAGGTGGTAGACACCAAAAACGTATAGACTTATTTGACAATTAAAACTGGATTAAACAATGCAATTATATAATACACTTACACGCAAAAAAGAAGAATTCATCCCAGTAAATGAAGGTAAAATTTCCCTCTATGTATGCGGTATAACAGCATATGACTATTGCCACATTGGGCATGCACGCTCAGCATTGGTTTTTGATGTTTTAGTACGCTACTTTAAGCATAAAGATTTTGATGTGCGTTTTGTACGCAATTTCACGGATATTGATGATAAAATTATCAACAGGGCCAATGCCGAAGGCAGAGATTGGCGTGAAGTTGCCACAACTTATATGCAAGCATTTCACGAAGATATGGATGCACTAGGCATCTTGCGTGCCAATGAAGAGCCATGTGCCACTGATTTTATACCTGAAATGCAAGCCATTTGTGAAAAATTAATTGCCGATGGTAAAGCCTATTCCACACCATCTGGCGATGTGTACTTTAAGGTTCGATCCTATGAGCCTTATGGTAAGCTTTCTGGGCGTAGCCTCGATGATTTACAAGCTGGTGCAAGGGTTGCACCTGGTGAAGAAAAGCAAGATCCATTAGACTTTGCCCTTTGGAAGTCTGCAAAGCCTGGTGAGCCATCTTGGGATAGCCCTTGGGGTAAGGGACGTCCCGGCTGGCATATTGAATGCTCTGCCATGAGTGAAAAATATTTACCGCTAGATATCCACGGTGGTGGGCAAGATTTAATCTTCCCGCACCATGAAAATGAAATTGCCCAAACTGAGGCTTGCACGCATAAAGAGCTTGCTCGCTACTGGGTGCATAATGGTTTTGTACAAATTGATTCTGAAAAAATGTCAAAATCATTAAATAATTTCAAAACAATTCGCGATATTCTTGAGCAATATTTGCCAGAAAGCTTGCGATTCTTCTTACTTGGTAAACAGTATCGTAGCCCCATTGATTTTACAGATACCAGCATGGACGAGGCAGAACGCGGTCAAAAGCGCATTTACCAATGTTTACAAGATATTGAAGTTGCTCTCACTCGTGAAAATTGGAAAAAGAGCCCTTTCCCAGCAGAGCATATGGATGAGCTAAACCAAACAAATGCAAACATAATTGCCTCTATGGATGATGATTGCAACAGTGCTGCGGCCTTGGGGCATCTTTTTGCCCTCGTGCGTTTGGTTAATAAAAATTTGGAAGATAAAAGCATCCGCCAAAGTGAAGGCATGCGCGATTTCTTGCAAGAATTTAAGAAAATCATGCAAACTTGGGGCAATGTCTTGGGTTTGTTTGAGGCTAATCCGCAGGCTTTTCTTTTGGACTTACGTAATAAGCAAGCTAAGCGTAAGAATATTGATGGAGCAGAGGTTGAAAACCTTATGGCTCAACGTCAAGAAGCTCGTGCCCAAAAAGATTTCGCCAAGTCTGATGCCCTTCGCGACAGCCTAGCCAATATGGGTGTTGAGCTAAGAGACACCCCCAATGGCGCTGAATGGGATATTGCTTAGAAAAACAAAATCATTTTAATATACGGAAATTTATGAGTGCATTCATTCGTAAAATTTTAGCTTATTGCATGGTGTGGTCCATATTACTAAGTCAAATATGGACTGCCCCAGCCCATGCCTTCTTGCGTTTTAGCGATGTTGGCATTGCTGAAGAAAAAAAAATGGGCCGCACATTTGAAGTGCTCATTCGTTCGCAACTCCCCATCGTGGAAGACCCCGAAATTTCATTATATATAAAAAAAATTGTTGAAAGAATTTCCGCAGCAATCCCCCCCCAACCTTTTGAATTCACCTCTGGCGTCATATTGCATAACTCCTTAAATGCATTTGCAGTACCTGGTGGGCATGTGTTCATATTCACGGGCCTAATTATGCAGTTGGATGATGAAGCCCAACTGGCTGGCATCATGGCCCATGAAATGGCGCACGTTACAGAACGTCACGTGGCGGAGCGCATTAATAGAGGAAAATACCTTACCCTTGCTTCCTTATTGGCGGCAGTTGCTGGTGTTGTGGCTGGTGGTGAAGGTGGGGCAGCGCTTGCCGCTGGTGCTTTTGGGGCTGGGCAATCTGCCATGCTTAATTATAGTCGTATGGATGAAACAGAAGCCGATGACATGGGATATCAATACCTTGTAGCGGCTGGCTATCCACCTTTGGGTATG
Organism: uncultured Desulfovibrionaceae bacterium; assembly: GCA_964368595.1. Taxonomy (GTDB): domain Bacteria; phylum Desulfobacterota; class Desulfovibrionia; order Desulfovibrionales; family Desulfovibrionaceae; genus CAYJAD01. Next base: position 17,878 of record CAYJCI010000002.1, on the reverse strand, counting down.
GCTGGCGGTTTTATGAAAATACGTGAAAAAAGCGCCATGGTCGGTGGCGGTAAAGTCCCCACATATCTTTCAACCCACCCCGACATTGGTGTGCGCATAACCAGCGTTATTGCAAAGGCTCAATCTGGCCCGCAGGCTCTAAATAAGCGCAAAGTCAACAATACTCAATTTAAGCGAGTTCAGGCTTTACTCTGGGCGCGCTATGGAACAATCCAAGCAGCAAGGCACAGATTTGCCGCCGACAATTCACCACTATCCCTCATGGGCACGGCCATGCTTTTGGCCCGTGAAAATAAAATTCAAGAAGCAAGCAAGGCTTTTGATAAAGCGTTGGCTTCTGCCCCTAAAGACCCTTTAATTATAAGAGAAGCAGGCATATTCCATTACAGAAAAGGTGACACTACCCTTGCCGAAAATTTGCTTACCTCAGCAATGCGCATTGATCCTAGTGATTATATGGCTCAATTTTTCTATGCCAGATTACTTGATGAAACAGGCAGAACTTTAAAAGCTGAACCATATTATAAAGATATATTACGCATTTTACCTGAAGATAAAGAAGTGCATTCATCCTATGCGCGCTCTCTTGGGCGCAGTGGTAAAAACTTTAAAGCTTATTTACACCTTGCATACAGCTCGCTCTACGCCAATGATGAGCGCAAAACCGAACAGTATTTTGAAAAAGCCAAGGGCCATGCTAGCACTGCCACTGATAAGGCAGATGTCGCTCGCTTTGATGCCACCTATAAAGAACGCAAAAAAATTTGGGATGAAGGTTTTTAAATGAAATTTATTCGTATCGTGGCTTTAATGCTTGTTGGCATGTCAGTTTTTCATCTATATTTTGCAAATAATGCCACTGCCGAAAAGATGCATAACGCTGTAAGCTTAGAGCAAATGGTTGGGCAAATGATTTTAGTGGGCTTTCGTGGTGTGGATGAAGCTACCGTTTCGCCAATGCTTTTAAATTCCATTGCCAAGGGTGAAGTTGGCGGCGTTATTTTATTTGAATATGACGTAGTGTTAAAATCAAACATACGTAATATCCAATCATTAAAGCAAATTAAAGAGCTTAACACCTTATTACAAAAGCATGCACCCATACCCCTTTTTATTTCTACAGACCAAGAGGGGGGGCAAGTTTTGCGCATAGCTAAAAAGCATGGCGCAGATTTTAACCTACCTTCTGCCAAAAGCATGAGTAAATACAGCGCTGAAACCACCTATACTTGGGGTGAAAAAACTGGAGAGCTCTTGCAATCCGTGGGTATAAATTTAGATTTTGCCCCTTCAGTTGATGTACATATAAATCCACAAAACCCTGTCATTGCACAAAAAGCTAGGGCATTCTCTGCCAATGTTGACGAAGTTGTAAAACATGCCAAAGCCTTTGCTACTGGCCTTTCGAAGCACAATGTAATTGCTGCTTATAAGCATTTTCCAGGGCATGGAAGCTCCTTAACGGATACGCACGTGGGCATGACTGACATTACAAACACTTGGAATAGTAAAGAACTTACGCCATACTTACCAGCAAATCGCCCAAATGTCCCCTTAGTTATAATGAGTGGGCATCTTTTTCTAAAAAATATGGATCAAGAATACCCCGCAACCCTTTCAAAAAATATTATTACCAAGCTATTACGCCAAGATTTAGCATGGGATGGCGTGATTGTAAGCGATGATATGCAAATGCATGCTCTAACCTTACATTACTCACGAAAAGAGGCCATACGCCTTGCCATTTTAGCAGGCGTGGATATTTTAGTAGCTGGAAATAATCTTGAATATGAAGAAAATATTGGCCAAACCATGCACCAAGACATTATGAGCCTAATAACTGCAGGCCAAATTAGTCAGGAAAGAATTACACAATCTTATAAAAGAATTATAAATCTTAAAAAAGAAATTGGACTTATAAAAGCTGGATTATAAATATAATTAATAGCATTAAAATCATAAAATTAAGGAAAAAATATGCAAGCACACGCCACAACTATAATTGCAGTTCGTCATAATAATCAAGTAGCTATGGCTGGTGATGGTCAAGTAACACTTGGGCAAAGCATTGTAATGAAACATAGCGCTTGTAAGGTTCGCCGCCTATATAAGGGGCAAATACTAGCAGGTTTTGCTGGTGCAACAGCCGATGCATTTACCCTGTTTGAACTATTTGAAGCAAAGCTTGAGGAAGTGCATGGCAATTTAATGCGTGCCGCCGTTGAAATGACAAAAGAATGGAGAAAGGATAAATATTTACGCAGACTTGAGGCCATGCTCCTGCTTGCCAATAAAGACCATATTTTATTACTTTCTGGCACTGGTGATGTAATCGAGCCAGACGATGGCCTTGCAGCAATTGGTAGCGGTGGTGCGTATGCTTTATCTGCGGCAAGGGCCTTGGTGCGTCATGGCTCTACTGAGCTTACTGCTGAAGATATTGTTCGTCATTCTATGGATATTGCGGCAGAAATATGCGTATTCACCAACAATAATTTAAGTGTAGAAACATTATAATGGTTGAAACTTGCACTGCAGGCTGCAAAATAAATCTTTTATTAAAGATTGTGGGGGTGCGTGAGGATGGCTATCATTTGATAGACTCTTTATTTTGGCCTGTAACAAACCCCTATGATACATTGGAATTTACTGTAAAGCCAAAAGATTACGGCTTTAAGCTTAGCTGTAATATTCATGATATTGACCTTAACAATAATACCCTCACTAAGGCATACCACGCTTTCATTAAAGCCTCACCCTTAGAAATGGGCTTGCATGTAAATTTAATAAAAAATATTCCGCATGGAGCAGGGCTTGGTGGGGCGAGTAGTAATGCTGCTTGCTTGTTAAAATGGCTTAATAAGAATGCAAAATCTCCGCTAACTACCCAACAATTAAGTGAAATAGCCCTAAAAGTAGGTGCAGATGTACCATTTTTTTTAAAAAATTTAGCTGCAAGAGTGCAAGGCATTGGTGAAGTGATTGAGCCTATAGAAAATTTTCTTAAAAATAAAAGCGTGTTACTAGTCTGTCCACCAATTCATATTTCAACTCCCAAGGCTTTTGCTGCTTGGGATGAGGCTCAAAAAAATATTTTTTGCAATGAAGACTTGACAAAATCCTCACACAAGGATAAACACACTTTCTCTTATGCAGCAAATGCATTTGAGTTTGGCAATGACTTTGAAAATGTGATTTTCACAAATCACCCAAAGCTTGCCAAAATCAAAAAAGCATTAAGCCATGCAGGAGCAGAGGTTGCGGTTATGAGCGGTAGCGGCTCAACAATAGTTGGGGTCTTCGCAAATAACGCAAAAGCAACAGAAGCTGCAAAAAGCATGGAGCATGAAGGATACAGATTATTTGTATCAGCACTGTGATGCAGGGGTGTCGCCAAGAGGTAAGGCAACTGGTTTTGGTCCAGTTATTCGAGGGTTCGAACCCTTCCACCCCTGCCATTTTTTTTGTTGTTTTAACCTGTAAGCAATAAAGACTATTATGTTTAACAACTTACGCATTGTTACCGGTTCTGCCAACCCTGAGCTTGCTCAAGCCATATGTGATCATTTAGGCTGCCAGCTTACACCTTCGCTTACAACAACCTTTAGCGATGGTGAAATTCGGATTGAAATTGGTGACAATATTCGTGGTGACGACGTATTTGTAATACAGCCTACTTGCTCACCAGTTAACGACAACGTTATGGAATTATGCCTCATGCTGGATGCTCTTAAAAGAGCAAGTGCGGCGAGGATTACGGCAGTAGTACCCTATTACGGGTATGCCCGCCAAGATAGAAAAGTAAGCCCAAGAGCGCCCATCAGTGCCAAATTAATTGCTGATTTTTTACAACGCGCTGGTGCTCAACGTGTGGTTACTATTGACCTTCATGCAGGTCAAATACAAGGTTTTTTTGATTGTCCAGTGGACAATCTTTTTTGTGTACCGGTTATGCTTGAACATTTACGTCAATATGCGCAAGAAGATATTGTCGTTGTTTCGCCCGATGCCGGCGGTGTGGAACGAGCACGCGCCTATGCAAAGCGCTTAAATGCTGGTCTTGCCATTGTAGACAAACGTCGCGATGCGCCAAACCAAGCTAAAGCCATGCATGTTATTGGTAGCGTTGAAGATAAGATAGCAATTATTGTTGATGATATGATTGACACAGCAGGCACATTATGTGCCAGTGCTGAGGTAATTAGCCAAGCTGGTGCTCGTGAAGTTATTGCCTGTGCAGCTCATGGTGTCCTTTCTGGGCCTGCCCTTGAAAGAATAAACGCCACAGACGCTTTGCTAAAGGTCATTATAACTGACACTATACCACCTAAGGATAAAGTAACACGCTGCTCCAAACTACAAGTTGCCTCAGTGGCATCTTTACTTGGGAAGACCATTCATAATATTCATACTGGTTCTTCTGTTAGCGTTCTTTTTGTATAAAATTTACCGCATTGCGGAACTTCTCTAAGGAGACAAATATGTCCACTGCAAAAATACTTTCTGTTCAAAAACGTGACGGATTTGGCAAAGGCCCAAATCGTCGCCTTCGTGCTACCAATATGGTTCCTGGCGTTTACTACTCCGCCGAAGGTAAAAATATTGCTGTGCAAATGCCTGAGCTACCATTACAAAAAATGTATGCTGAAATGGGCCGCACCACAGTATTCACTCTTGAAATTGAAGAAAATGGTCAAAAATCAACTCATCCAGTTATGATTTGGGACGTACAACGTCACCCATATAAAAATCAATTCACCCACATTGACTTCTACGGTGTAGACCTTGAAAAAGAAGTTAAAATTATGGTTGCTATTGAATTTGAAGGTACACCTAAGGGTGTTAAGCTTGGTGGTAAGTTAGAAACTTATCGTGAGCGCGTGCAGCTTATGGGTAAACCTGCTGACATTCCAAAGAAAATCACCCTTGACGTTAGTGATATGGACTTAAACGTAACCATTCGTGTAGCTGATATTGCTCTACCTGATGGCGTGCAAGCTCTATATGACCAAAACTTTGCAGTAGTATCTGTAGTTTCTAAATCCGCCGATGCTGGTAGTGATGAAGAAAACGCAGAAGGCGCTGCAGCCGAATAAGTATATACAAAATTGCATTTATGACAGCCGGCCTTCTTGTGAAGGTCGGCTGTTTTATTAAAATACAAAATATATTTAATTAAATCTTAATAAGCCTTGCTCTTTGCTTATTTATTTTAATTCTATATTTAATGAACAATCAATGTGCCTTTATGAATCATGACCTATACATTTAAAACCTGCCCCCCACCACGAATTGTACACATAAAATCACAAGTGCAAATTGCTCTTACAGTTTTAGACAAACACCCAGAGGCAGTGACTGTTATTTTTTATCCAGGTACCATGGCAACCCCTCAAATGTACCCACCATTACTTGAAGAATTGCATAACCTTGGTTGCAATGTAGTTGCCATTCATCCACTGGGGCATGGGTTAAGCTCTAAGCAAAAAAAGAATTTTGTCTTTAATGATATAGTTCAAAATGGGCTTGATGCTGAAGCTTGGGTTAAGAATAATTTTAAAGGCCCCATTGTGGTTTGTGGGCATAGTCAGGGTGGTATTTTGTCCATTGCCCATGCCATGAATAATAACAATATTTCCGCAAGCTTTCCCATATGCACCCTATTGCCACATAGAGATGATGCCATAGATGTTACACATTTTAAATTTTTAAAACCACATAGGTTAATGGTGTTAAAAGTTTTAGGAATTTTTACCAAAATTATGCCAAGGCTACCCATTCCTTTTTTTGCTTATCTATCTTTAAAAAAAGTAATAGCTAATGCTTACAAAGTTTTTGCACCACGTAGTGATTGTAGAAATACCTATCCGCTTTGCTATTTAAATAGCCTTTTTAATACAGATTTAAGCAGTAAAACTGGCAAAATCAACTGTCCTGTTATACTTATAACTTCTAAAGATGATTTGCTTTTTCCTTTAGAAATGATGCAAAAAACCTTAACTGAAATCAATTCAGACCACAAAAAACTTATAGTAATTCCAGCAGGTGGGCACCTATCTGCAGCTAGTAAATATTATGCCAAGCACATTGCTGCATATATAGCTGAGCATTGCGCCGGCCTTGGTTTACCTTTATTTATAACAAAAAATAATAAGTAGTAATATTATGGAATATAATGGAATTTTAGTTGGACTTGGCAACCCAGGCCCCAAATACCACGGGACACGCCACAATTTAGGTTTTGCACTTGTGGACTACATTTTAGATGAAGTGGGTGAGCAAGTTGAAAGCATGTCCGCCTCAAAGTTTAAGTGTGAGCTTTGGCGCTGTAAACTTCCAAGCCTATGTAAAAATGGTAACGGCTGGTGGTTGCTTGCAAAGCCCATGACTTTTATGAATCTAAGTGGTGAGAGCGTTCAGCCTTTACTTGCCTGGCATAAGCTAAAAGCAAATAATTTAACTGTATTGCACGACGAATTAGACATTGCAGTTGGTGAACTACGGTTTAAGACGGGCGGCGGTAATGCTGGGCATAATGGGCTAAAATCCATCACCCAGCACCTTGGAACACCAGATTTTCACCGTGTACGCCTTGGCATTGGCAGGCCCATTCATAAAGACCAAGACGTGAGTAGTTGGGTGCTTGGTCACCCACCGCAAGAGCAAATTCCTCTATTAGATCAAGCTTTAGTAAATGCAGTGAAAGTCCTTCAAACTTTCTATATTGAAGATGGTAAGGCGGCCACAAAACTTGCCCTAAGTTTAAAACCCTAGAATAATATTTTTCAAATAATACCATAACGGTATGAATTATAAGACTTTAAAATGTTAGTTTTTACTAGACAATACTTGTCATATAGTATATCTTCCAGTTACAGTAGCGAACTAGACACTCCTTTACAAAACTGCCAAACCTGTGAGGTGAGGTATGTTCCAGACCAATGAGTTAGTTGTGTATCCAGCCCAAGGCGTGGGCAAGATTGAAAGCATAGATCAGCAAGAAATTGGCGGCGCACGGTGTGATTTTTACATCGTTCGTATTATCTCTAACAACATAACCCTTATGATTCCCGTGCATAATGCGGTTAATGTTGGGTTAAGGCCTGTTATTGCATCAGATGTTGCCAAGGAGATTTTGGCCTTACTATGTACAGATGAAGACACAGCAGTACATACAGGACAAAATTGGAACAGACGCCACAGAGAATACACAGAAAAACTGAAGAGTGTAGACTTGAAAGAAGTAGCCCTCGTGGTGCGTGAATTACTGCTAATTAGCAAAACCAAGGAGCTTTCTTTTGGTGAAAAAAGATTGCTTGAGCAAGCCATGCTATTAATTACTGGCGAGCTCGCTGAAGCCTTGGGTATTGATGAAGACGCTGTGCGCGATGATATTATGTCATATTATCCGCCACCGGTGGTAAAAACGTAAAATCAGGAGCTACGGTCATCATTTCCAGAATTTTAAGACTAAAATGCACTGTAGAGTTGCCGAAGGGGACGCATAAAACGCAATTTTTTGGCAATTTTACGGTAGTGCATTAACTTTTCAAAACTCTAATCTGCGGTTTTGTCACTCTACCGGCACGTTTCCAGCATCGACTAATTATAATTCACAATTTGCAAGTTTTTTCTTGCAATTTGTGCTAAACAAGGGTATTTCTCTCTTGCTTCGAAATGTTTTTGCAAAAAAGCAATAACGCAAAATTCGCCCAATACTCCAATATTACCACCCTACCCGCCGATTAGAGTTTTCCTCATCGCATAGGCCTTTGTAATATTTTATGTACAATACCCGATATTTAGCCGAAGCTAGTTTTGTAAATGTTATTAATTACTAATGGGCATTTATTTTATCAACATCCAACCTTAACCCATGGATTTTTATGCGTAAAAAGAAAGAAACTCCAGAGCAGGCTCCAGTTCAAAGCGAAAGTGTACTTAGTTTAACAGTTCTAAAAACAAAAAGTATGCATGAGCTTATGGAATTGGCTGAACAATACGGCCTTGAAAATGCCAGCTCCATGCGAAAACAAGAACTCATCTTCGCACTATTACAATCATGTTCATCACAAAATGGCGCCATATATGGCGATGGAGTTTTAGAAATTTTACCAGACGGTTTTGGTTTTTTACGCTCACCTTTGTGTAGTTACATGCCAGGCCCAGACGATATTTACGTTTCACCATCACAAATTCGCAAATTTTCGCTACGCAAAGGCGATATAGTTGCTGGGCAAATAAGACCACCAAAAGAAGGTGAACGTTACTTTGCCTTATTAAAAGTAACCGAAATCGGCTTTGAACCCCCAGAAATGGCTAAAAACTTAGTACTTTTTGACAATTTAACCCCCATCTACCCAGACCAACAACTCACCATGGAAAATGGAGAAAAAAGCTTCTCCAACCGAGTAATCGACTTAATGTCACCTATTGGATGCGGCCAACGCGGCTTAATTGTTGCTCCGCCACGTACAGGTAAAACCATACTATTACAAGCCATGGCTAATGCCATTAATGCGAACTTCCCAGACGTTTACTTAATAGTTCTGCTAATTGATGAACGCCCTGAAGAAGTTACAGATATGGAGCGCACCGTTAAAAAGGCTGAAGTTATTAGCTCAACCTTTGACGAGCCACCTCATCGTCATGTTCAAGTATGCGAAATGGTACTTGAAAAAGCGAAACGCCTTGTGGAACGCAAGCGTGATGTTGTAATATTACTTGACTCCATAACCCGCTTGGGTCGTGCTTATAATGCTGTTACCCCACCATCAGGCCGCGTGCTTTCAGGTGGTCTTGATGCTAATGCCTTACAAAGACCAAAGCGCTTCTTTGGTGCTGCACGTAATATGGAGGAAGGCGGAAGCCTTACCATTATTGCCTCTGCTTTAATTGATACAGGCTCACGCATGGATGAAGTTATCTTTGAAGAGTTCAAAGGCACAGGCAACAGCGAAATTTACCTTGACCGTCACCTTTCTGAAAAGCGCGTATTCCCTGCTATTGATATTAATCGTACAGGCACACGCAAGGAAGATTTGCTACTTAGTGAAGACGTGCTTAACAGAGTTTGGATTTTACGCAAAATACTTGCCCCCATGTCACCCATTGATAGTATGGAATTCTTACTGGATAAAATGCGTGGCACTAAGAGTAATAAAGACTTCTTAAATGCCATGGGCAGATAAGAATTAGCGAAATTTGTTTAATTATCAAAAGGGCATGGGTAAAACCATGCCCTTTATCTTGCAAAACATTTTAAACTTATAACTGATAATATTTCAAACAGTTATTATACTATTCACATATATTTTATTAAGCACTCTTTCAAAAATCCTAGTAGATTAATTCTTGCAGAATAAAACATGCTACTATACAATTGCTAAAATTTTTTACATAAACCATTAAAAACAATAAGAGTTCAGCATGAAATTACTTGACCTACGCACCCTCCCTTGCCCTCAACCAGTTATCGAATGTCGAAAAGCAGTAACTACTGAAAATCTTGCTGAATTACAGGTAATTTTAGATAATGAGGCTGCAGTTGAAAATGTGACTCGCTACCTTGAGCAGCAAGGTTTTATTACACAATGTACTGTGCAAGGAAGTGACTTTTTAGTAAAAGCAAGCCTAGATGCTTCAAAACCATTTGCAAACGACGCGCAAATGCCGCTAAATCAAAATGAGGATAAAACCACCCTTGCCTTCATAACCACAGAAACCTTGGGGCGTGGGGATGAAATACTTGGTCAAAAGCTAATGACTACTTTTTTAAGTACGCTTGAGGAGCTTGGCCCAAGCCTTTGGCGAGTAATTTTACTTAATGGTGGTGTAAAACTTGCTGCCGCAGGGGATGGCCTTGAAAGCCTCAAAAAGCTTGAAGCCGCTGGAGTTGAAATTTTAGTGTGTGGCACTTGCCTTGCCCATTACGACCTTAGCAAAAAGGTAGGCGAAACAACAAATATGCTTGATATTATGACCAGTTTGCAACTTGCAAGCAAGGTCATTAGGCCTTAAAATTATTATAATATTTTCAGTGTTGCCTAATCTAGCGTTCTTTCTTTAATACCTTGAGGCTTTGTGTTTACTTGTTGAGGTGGTGTTGTTACTGACCTTAAACCAGGCACCACATCCTCAACAGGCGCTGAAATTTTGGCAGCGCTCTCACGCAAATAAAGCCGCCCAAAAGCACCCATATCATCATACACAGCCACAACATTACCCTTTAATACACCGCTTGGGGCTGGGTTTGGAACAACAACATAGTAAATTCTAGGTACTGCACCACGAGTGCGCAGCAATTTACACGCTATAAACCAATCTTTTTTACCATCGCCATCCCAATCGCTTATGGCAACCATATCAACATCTATGCGCCTTTCAAGTGTAATATTATCTTTGCGTTTACGTTTTTTTATGCTTTTAGTTGTTACTAAGCCAAAACCTTGCTTGCGCATAACAACGCTATTTTCCTTAGGATTTAATGAAACAGCTTGAGCAAAAGATGTTGCATTTACCTGAACTGCCACGTCACTAAAAATAAAATCTGGAGATAGGCGTTTATATAAAATATCACCGTAGCTAGCAAGCTCTGCTGACCAGACGCCAGGCACGTAATCTCTTGAATTATCTATAATATCACGGGCAATAAGTTCATTAGGCATGCGATCTGCCATAAGCTTAAATTGATGAGCTTGCACCACTTCAACTTGCCTTCCACAAGCAGGTAACAACAAACACATTATAAGTAAACAAGCAAGATAATATACATTACGCATAATAAATCCACTAAGCTACAGGGTAACGCCCACAGCAAAAATCACCTTCAGGGCAAAGTTTAGTGCGTTCACAAGGGGCACCAGCCTCTGCAAAAACCTCTGGCAAAACTTCACGACAAATTTTTAACATGTCATTGGCAACGGCCCTAATTTCCCATTGTGCCCTTGTGCAACAACGATGAGCAAAAAAATTAAGTAAACTACGGCAATTCATGCTAACCACTATGCGAGTTTCTGCAGCTTGTGGCAAAACAAAACGCGCGTCTTCATTAGCTTTAGATTCACGCCCATCTGCTTTTAATAAAGCATGTATATCCTTATAGGCGGAGCCAACTTCTTGCATAAAAGCTTCAAAACGAGCAAGCGCAGCAGCATTTTTAGCAATGGCTGGCGGCACAATATAATTGCATTGAGATCCGTCCACATAGCGCTGACTTTGTTGAGAATATGAGGCAATGCGATGGCGCACCAATTGGTGAGTCAAAGCACGAGAAACCCCCTCAATGGCAAAATTAAAACTTACATGTTCAATAGTGCTGTCATGACCAGATGCCACTACCTTTTGCACCAAAGCCGCTTGCTTTTGCTTATCTATTTCGCCATTTTGCAGGCCTTCCCACATATCACCAACAAAACCAGCATGGTAACATTGGCGGCATGCAGCAAATATTAAAGACAAAGGCTCCGGCGTATGTGTTAATAATGTAACCTTGGGTTTTACAGCTGGCATATTTATTTCCTTGTGATTGTAAACATTTAATGTTTACCCGCATGTCTTATATGACAAAATTTTAATTCATTAACAAATTAAGATGGCTATAAGCTTTTGTAGTTGCCATTCTGCCACGAGAGGTGCGTTTTAAAAATCCACACTGAATAAGGTATGGCTCATAAATATCCTCAATGGTGCGCACTTCTTCTGAGCAAGCAACGGCAAGGGTTTTAATACCCACGGGGCCACCATCATAAGTTTTGATTAGCACTTCAAGTAATTTTCTATCCATTTGGTCAAGGCCATGCTCGTCAACATCCATCCGCTCCATTGCATTGGCGGCCTGTGTTTCAGTAATATTAGCCTCACCATGCATAAGCGCAAAGTCACGCACTCGCCTTAAAAGCCTATTAGCAATACGAGGCGTGCCACGAGCACGACGCCCTATTTCTGAAGCTCCATCAGCGGTTATCCCAACGCCCAAGATGCTTGCTGTGCGCGTTACTATGCGTGCAAGCTCATTGGGTGAATAAAATTCCAAACGGGCCACAATACCAAAACGATCACGCAAAGGAGAAGAAAGCATACCCATGCGGGTAGTTGCGCCAACCAAGGTAAATGGCTCTAAATCAATTTTAACAGTGCGGGCAGCCGGACCTTGCCCAATAACAAGGTCAAGCTTAAAATCCTCTAAAGCTGGGTAGAGAACCTCTTCAACAGCAATGGGCATGCGGTGAATTTCATCCACAAAAAGAATGTCATGACGGGATAAATTGGTTAAAATAGCTGCAAGGTCACCACTACGCTCAAGCACAGGGCCAGATGTGCACACAATATTTACCCCAAGCTCTGAGGCCATAATTTGAGCAAGTGTTGTTTTGCCAAGGCCAGGATTGCCGCAAAAAAGAGTATGGTCAAGGGCCTTGCCGCGTTCTTTCGCCGCACCAAGGTATATGCGTAAATTGGCTCTAAGTTCCTCCTGCCCTATAAAATCATCTAAACTTCTTGGGCGGACGGACTCTTCTGCACCTGAAAATTCTGACATCATTTCAGGATTTTCTGAATCAAATTGTGACATAATCTACCTATGAGCGCAAAGTTGCCAATGCTTTTAAGGCCGCCCGCAAAGCTGACGACACATCAATATCTGGTTCTTGTTGCACTATATTTTTAACTATTGGCAGGGTTTCTTCTTCAGAGTAGCCAAGATTATGCAAGCCATCAAGCACATCCCTTAACACATTTCCAGCTGCATTTACGCCTGCAAGGGCAGGGGGTAGATCTTCTACCTTAAGTTTGTATTTTAATTCCAAAAATATATGCTGAGCACTTTTTTTACCAATACCAGACACACGAGTAAGGCCAACTAAATCATCCTCAAGCACAAGGCGGCGCAAATCATCGGGGCGATAAAGTGAGAGAATGGCAAGGGCTGTGCGTGCTCCAACTTTTGAAATACTAATTAAAATTTCAAATGTTTGGCGCTCATCCCAAGTTTCAAAACCATATAATTCTTGAGCGTCTTCACGCACTTGCATATAGGTATAAAAGTTAACAGGCCCCCCACGCTCTGGCAAATGACCAAGCGTGTGATTAGGCAAAGCAACAGCATAGCCAAGGCCACCTTCAGTCATTACTATGCAAGAATTACCCCACTGTTGGGCAAGTCTACCTTCCACATAGGCTATCATGCATTATCCTCCAATGGAAACCATATTCTTTTTGGCAACTGCTGTGGCTTCTTTTGCTTTGAGCAATGCATCACCAAGCGGTTTTAACTTCATGGCTTTAACCATAATTTCGCGTATTAATTCTTCTTTTCTAGCATTGTCAAAATGCTCATTGCGTAAAATACCACGAAGGACGTACTCTTTATCTGCAAAAAGGCAAGTACGCACGCACCCATCAGACGTAACCCTTAAACGATTGCAGGAACTGCAAAAATGGTCAGACATTGCAGTAATAAAACCAATGCGCCCAAGGCCTGAACTTAGTTTATACATGCGGGCTGGGCCACTATACATTTGATTTTTTTCATCAGAGCCATGATGTGTAGCATCAGCACTAAGTGTTGCATATTCAGAAGCCTTTGTTAAGAGCTCCTCTGCAGATATAAAGCTTTGCTTATTCCACATGGTGTCATCACCCATGGGCATAAATTCAATAAACCTAACATCCACGGGGTGTTGCATGGCATAATCAATAAATTTTTCAAGCTCTTTGTCAGTGGTGCCGCGCATGGCAACAGCATTAATTTTAATGTGCATGCCAGCATCAAGCAAGGCATCTAAGGTTTTTAATACTTCATGCAAGGCATCTTTACGTGTAATTTGCTCAAAAGTTTTTTCATCAAATGAGTCAAGTGAAATATTAATGCCCTTAACTCCAAGCTCTTTTAATTCTTTAATATGTGGTCTTATTAAAGTACCATTACTGGTAATGCGTAAATCAACTTCTGGAAAGTTGTCATGCAACATATTCAAAAAAGCCATAAAGCCCTTGCGGGCAAATGGCTCCCCGCCAGTTAGGCGAATTTTTTTAATGCCAAGCCCCACTGCCGCACCAACAACACAAATTAACTCTTCATAACGCAAAACATTTTCATGCGGAATAAAGTTGTGTAAAATGTCGCTTTGGCAATATGTACATCGCAAATTGCAACGATCTGTCACCGATAGACGCAAATACCTAGCTACACGCCCAAGGTCATCGGTCATTAAGCTTGTGTCTTTATTGATCACGCTCATATCCAGGCAAAAGCACTGATGATGCGCCAGCTTGGCCTTGGCCTTTGGGGCAATTATCTTGTAGGTAGCAAATTTCGCATGCACCCTTGAAAGGATAATGCGTAACAACAGCAAAACGGCGAGAAAGAGTTGGCCCATCGTCTTTGTAAGGTATGCCTGCCTCTTCAAGGGCAGCACGCAAAGTATCAGTTGGGCGAGGAGCCGGCGCACAGCCTGCATCTTCAACATCTGGAAGTAGCTCATGCACAGCGCCCATACACAAAGTTTGCGCAAGTGCATTGTCTAAATAAGCTTGGGTTGGGGATTCAGCCCAAGCTGTATCAATAATTTCTTCCACCTCTTCTGGTAGCCACACTACAAGATATTTAACCTTGCCTGTATCTACAGTGCGTGCGCAGATTTTCTTGCTCCAATCTTCCCAGTAGTTGGCAAATCTTTCTAAGGTGTTGCCGCCAATGCGGGTCTCTTGGCTATTACGCATAACAAGCTCAAGATCAAAAAATGGATTTACTTCAATAGATTCAATAGTATATTTGTTCATATAATCTCACAATAATAAAAATTTCAAAACGCTTATGCCGTTTCAACACCTGCTATTTTGCCCTTTGCAAGCCTTACAGTCAAGCTTGGAAAGCAATTTAGTACATAATAAAGCTTTACTAAACATATAAAGTTTCGTTATGTGTGAGTAGCTAATGCTTTGTAAACAAAATGGAAAATATTCACCTTGCCAAAGCATATTTTTGAACTTATATTATACATAGTTATGAAGACATATGATGACATATATTTAATTGAGCATCGTGCCGAACCACGCAGGCAGATGATCTATATCACCCCTCCATTTACTGCAATGCTTGAGGATATAGGTCTTATGACTGCTGAAATGGCCATTGCAACCCAAAAGCGCCTGCTTAAACAAGAAATGATTTTTGAGCATGGTGTATTACGCATGTTTTTGGGTGACAAAGGCCCCATCCATACGCCTGAACGTGATACTGGCGCCATTGCAACATATCTTACTTAGCTCATAATTATAAAAGGAATGAAAATGACTCAAGACAGTAAATTTCCAAATCGTATCCGCTATGAATATGAACAAGACCCAAACCTACGCCTAAATTTTGCTCACGGTGTTTGGGGTGGCATTAATCCTCAAGGTGAAATCGAAATTAATTTTTACACTGAAAGTGACAAAATGCCCACTTTTTCTGAACGTATCATCGCTCCTGATGGAAGTCTTGGCCATGAAATGGCTCCATTTGATGATGAAGTGCGCACCATTACCCGCCATGTTAATTCACGCGTAGTTTTAAATTATCACACAGCTCGTGCTGTACTCGAATGGCTTGAAGATAAAATCGACACCCTAGATATTGATGACGAAACCGCAGCTATGCTCATTGATGGTGAAGGAAATATAGAGCAATAATGCAAAAAACTTTTCATATTATGACCTTTGGTTGTCAGATGAATTTTAATGATTCTGACTGGCTTAATAATGCGCTTTGTGGGCGTGGGTTTTCTGAGGCTCCACTTAACGAGGCAACTGTCATTGTTGTTAACACTTGTTCTGTTCGTGAAAAACCAGAGCAAAAAGTATACGCAACCCTTAACAGAATTCGCCATGAAAGCCGCAATAATCCACATGCTTTTGTGGTGGTAGCTGGATGTGTTGCCCAGCAATTAGGCACTAGCTTTTTTGAAAAATTTGCACAAGTGCGCATAGTTAGTGGCACTGATGGTTTAAAAGATGTGCCAAACGCCATTGAACAAGCCATGGATGAGCAGGATGTTAAAATCTCTCTTATAGACTTTTCAAAAATTTATCCTGAAAGAGCACTTGAGCTTGGAAAAACCACCCTGCCCCCCACAGCATATGTAAATATTATGCAAGGTTGTGATAACTATTGCGCTTATTGCATTGTTCCATTCACACGCGGCAGGCAAAAATCACGCAGCACCAAGGCCATACTTGAAGAATGCCAAACCCTACTTAAACACGGCAGCCAAGAGCTTTGCTTACTTGGTCAAAATGTAAATGCCTTTGGTCAAGACGACAGTGGCGACGGCACAAGCTTTGCCCAATTATTATACAAAGTTGCTGAACTGGATGGCCTAAAACGCCTGCGTTTTATGACGCCGCACCCAAAGGACTTTGCACAAGATACCATTCAAGCAGTGGCAGATCTTGAGATATTATGCCCGCATATACACTTACCCATGCAGGCAGGCTCTGATGAAATACTCACTCAAATGAACCGCAAATACAAGCGCCAAGGATTTTTAGATTTAGTAAAAGCTTTAAGAGTGGCGCGTCCGAATATGAGCTTTTCGTCAGATATTATTGTAGGCTTTCCTGGTGAGAGTGAGGACGATTTTTTACATACAATTTCATTACTTGAGGAAGTTGGCTTTAGGTCTAGTTTTTCTTTTTGTTATTCTGACCGCCCAGGGACTGCAGCATCACAAATGCCCATTAAAGTTCCACAAGAGGTACAGTTAGAGCGCCTTGCAAGGCTACAAGCCAAACAAGAAGACATTGAAAAAGCTTGGCTTGAAAAAAGAGTTGGCGAAAAAACGGTTATTCTACTAGAAAATCCAAGCAAAAAAGCAGTGGATACACCAGCAAATTGCGCCTGGTGGCAAGGGCGCGACCCACACGGCGTTACAGTAAACATTGCCTTGCCAACTGGCCTTGGAAAATCTGGCCTTTTATTAGATGCAAACATTATCACCGCTAAAAAGCATACGCTTGTTGGCGAATATTTAGGTAATTTATGATTATTATGCAAGTTATGGGTTTAAGCCTTGATAACGAATCCAAAACACCCATTGTATTATTACAATCAGCTGAAAACAAAAGCATACTGCCTATTTGGATTGGTGCAACAGAGGCCATGAGCATTTCGCTTGCTCTTAGCAGCCAAAACATGCCCCGCCCGCTTACGCATGATTTATTACTGTCCATACTTGACTCATTGGGCGCACAAGTTAAAGCCATAGAAATACACACATTTAAAGATGCAACATTTTTTGCAGATGTGCTCATCCATATGGGTGATACCATGCACAGGATTGATTGCCGCCCATCTGACGGGATTGCACTGGCTTTACGCACAGGCTCACCCATTGCCGTTAGCAAGCAAGTTTTGCAAGAGGCACAACACGAAGCACAATTACAAGATGGAACATCATTCCAACTACTTAAGGCAGAAAATGGCGAAGCTAAAACTCAAAAACCCGCAAAGCTTATGAGCAAGGTCATACAAAATATACAGCAAAATCCAACACCTAATGTACACACCAATGTAAGCTCCAGCGAAGATGAACAAAAACTTGCCAAACTATTACAGTCCCTAGAACCACAATCATCTAGGCGCATGTAATAAATACAAATAAATTTTCAATAAAAAGCCCCCTACATAGTGTCATGTAAGGGGCTTAAATTTTTAAAAAGTTTAATTTACTTAATATTTTTGGCTTATTTACTTGCAGTACAATAGCAATTTAGCCGACGCTGAAAAACAGTTGAAACTACTAAAATAATAACATTTTTCAATCAAAACATTCTAATAAAATTGCCAGAAAAAAGGGGGTGTAGCATACTTTTTTGGCGATTTTATGACGCAAAAAAA
>CAYJCI010000001.1:39831-47013 GCA_964368595.1 uncultured Desulfovibrionaceae bacterium | reverse complement strand
GTGGCAGCAAGAATTAAAGATACTTTAGTTTGTAAATCCATGGTAAACTCCAAAAAATGTAAAAATCTTTTTGACAAAAACGTCTTTTAGCTTGTAGCCGATTTGCACGTGGCCTTTGTGCAGAAACATCAACATATGCTAGGTATAGTTTATATGGATTTTTGTAAAAGATGACAAATGGATTAAATTGATTGTTTTAACAAGCTAAAGTTGTTAAATGTCGACATTTTTTAAAATAGAAACCCCTCTGTATAGTTAAATATACAAAGGGGTTATGATTTTGGGATGTAAAAACAATAATTTTTTTATATTAAATTGATAAGCTGAATTTAGTAATTAACTGTTATTTTTTGAGAAAATCCAATAAATCCTTTTTTTCCTGACTTAAAACTTCATAGGGCGTAAATACCGCAGTATCAAGGCAGTTGTGAGCTATGGATGTTGGTTTTATTTTACCAATGCTTGCAATGCTAAGAGTGATGATTTTTTGAGCGCTTTCAGCACCTGCTTTTAAATGACCTATGAGCATTTCCACATTTACCTCATCATCTGGTCCGTGCCAGCAGTCAAAATCTGTAACCATTGCCAGTGGGGCATAGGCAATTTGTGCTTCTCTTGCAAGCTTTGCTTCGGGCATATTGGTCATGCCAATAACATCCATACCCATGGCCCTATATTGCAATGATTCACCAAGGCTTGAAAATTGTGGCCCTTCCATGCAAAGATAAGTGCCACCATAATGAGCTTTATGCTCACTACCTTCAAGAACAGTGCAAGCAGATTCATACAAAATTTTGCCCAAAGCTTCGCAAGTTGGTTTTGCCATGCTCGCATGGGCGACTAAACCTTCGCCGAAAAATGTTGAAACTCTGTGTTTGGTATAATCTACATATTGATTGATGATTACAATATCTCTTGGCGGCATATGCTCACGCAGTGATCCCACAGCAGAAACTGATAATAGATGCTTAACACCAAGTTTTTTAAAGGCATAAATATTAGCTCGGTAATTAACTTCTGTGGGTAAGAAGCTATGATTTCTACCATGCCTTGCTAAAAAAGCGACTTTAACATCGTCCATATCACCAATCATAAAGGCATCAGATGGTGGGCCATAGGGAGTGTCTATTGTAACTTCATGTTTATTTTTTATACCTTCCATATTATATAGGCCGCTGCCGCCCACAATTCCTACAATAATTTCATCTGTAAATTGATTGCTCATGATTTCCCCCGTAGAGTTTTTGCAATGGTGAGACTAAAGTTTTTCATACATTTTGGCAATAGCACTAAAAAGCAAAAAACCCCCGCTGGCAAAGCCTGCGAGGGTTGATTGGATTATGTGAATTTGCTTATGTAGCTGTATTTGTAAGTTGAGTTTGAGCTACCAAGATGGTCATGTCATTGCTTGCATTGGTGTCGCCACCGTCGTAAGTGAATGATGAATAACCGCTAGGAGCATCTGCGTTTTGAGTCCAACCTTCACCAACGGTTACTTGACCATTTTCATCTTGGCTTACGCCGTCAAGCTTGTTGAATAGATCATCAGTGCTTGTGGTGTTTGAGTTGTTAAGGCTATTGCTAAATAAGATTACTTCAGCATTGGTGATGTCACCGCTTTCAATCTTATCGCTAACACTGCTTAAATCGCTAACATTAGCAAGCAATACGTCCATGCCATCGCCTGTATCGATGGAGATGATGTCATCAACACTGCTGTAAAGCTTTAGTAAGTCATCACCACCACCAGTGCTTACACCTTCAAAGTTGGTAATGCTTGCGTTGTTACCAGCAATGTAGATGTTATCACCTCTAATTGCCATAGTATTGTCAGCAGAGTCATTAAAGTTAAAGATGTCATCACCAAGGCCACCATCGATTTTGACATAGTCGCCGGTACCCATTTGGATGCTGTCAACGCTAACGGTGTCATCACCAGAGCCTGCAAAAATTTCAACTTCTTGTCTTCCAGCTTCTGTGGTGTCAATGGTTTCTACAGAAATTTTGTCATCTCCACCTTCGGAATTACCGTAGAAATATCTTCCGTCACCGAATACTTCACCACTATTCATGGTGCCAATATTAATTTCGTCATCTCCACCTTTGGAGTTGTCATGCAAGTTCCAACCGTCACCCATGATGCTACCATTTTCCATATTTTCAACGTTAATGGTGTCATTACCGCCTACTACATCATTATGAAGGTGGCCGTCAGCACGAATTTTGGTGCCGTCAAGTGTTCCTACATTGATAACATCGTTACCCACGTCTTCTTGCTCATAAGCATTTACAAAGTCACCATAGATGAATGTATCTTCGCCCTTGGCATCTGCGTAATATAAGTCACTTTGTGAGCCAATGGCAGAATCAACAGTAATGGTATCACTACCTTCACCAAGCAACATGCCATTAATGTGTTGGTTATAGCTTGTGGAGTCGTTGCTATAATCGGCGAATTTATATTCATAAGTGTTGCCGGTTTCATTATCAGTAACTATGGCAGAAGTACCTTGAAGCTTTTCAAGATAAAGGTCAGAAGAACCAGCGTTACCTACAGTAATGCTTGCTTCATAGCTGTTACCATCTTGGTCTTGAGCTACGTAGTTGAATACAACATCTTCTATACCTGAAGTTGCAAAGTTAGTTGTTAATTCGTAATCGCCATCTTGATTAATGGTAATGCTTGTACCATCTTTAGTAAAAGTCATAGCACCAGTGGTTTCGTCCAGTGTTCCAGTCCAGCCAGCGGGGGCTTCAATTGTAGTAATGGTAGAACCAGCAGGAAGGTCATCATTGGCAAGTAAATTACCAGTTAGATTTGCACCAGTATCTGCTGATAATACGTCATTTGCAGCAGAATATGGGTTAGGTTGTGGGGCAGGGCTTGAGCCAGAGCCAGAATCAGAATCAGAACCTGTGTTGTCAGTTGTACCAGTGCTATCGTTGGTTGTTACAACTTCACCAGTGGCTAGGTTAAATGTGGTTGTAGGTTCATTATCATTTTGGTTGTTTTGGCCGGCGTCAGCACCATCACGGGCGTCAAGACCTTCATGAAGGGTGCCTTCTTTAGTGCCCACTCCAGAGCCACTACCTTGTGGGCTTGAAGTGTTACCAGCTGCAGGCATTAAGTCTTCACCAAGTGCTGCAAAGAAAGCCTCACCAGGAATAACGTTACCATCTATAACAAACTCAGGCATATTTTCTGAGCCATAGGCAGTGTAAAAATTGGTAAGCTCAATGCTTGAACCATCTTCAAAGCTAAAGATAAGGTTTTCGCCATCACGAGAAAGCAAAGCTTCATCTGCAGCAAATTCAAGATTGATGTTTTGATCAGCTTGTGGTTCTAGTGCTAAAACTTGTCCAGCTTGTGGTCTTTGTAAAGTGATATCAGCCATGGAATGCTCCTTTATGGGCACGCAAAAAGACGTGCTTTAAAAACAATACAGTGTGCATAAAAATGCAAAACAAGTAGTAATAAAGGTCCCACAGACAGGTAGGGACGGGGAGACACTCCCCAAGTATACTTTTAGACAGGAAGATAAAGTATACTCAAATGCTTAATTGAGGGCCGTTAGGCCAGTCCGAGTAATGACTCGGTAATCAATACATATACACTGAAATTTTCTTTGTCAACAAAAAAAAGAGAAGTTTTAATATTATTTTGATTTTTTTAGAAAATGGGTTTTTTATAGGTTTATCCCCCCAATGGCAAGCCATTGGGGGGATTTAAGAAATACTATGAAGGATTTTCTACTTGAGTTTTGGCAATAAAGATTGTCATGTCGTTATCAGCGTTGGTGTATTGGTCAAAGTTACCAATACTATCACCTTTAGTCCAATTAGAACCGGCGTCTAAGCTAATGTTGCCATTTTCATCCTTGGTAACGCCTTCATCTTCAAGTTTGTCAAAGAGCATTTCACTGCTATTTACGCTATCTGTATTAAGTGAATTATTAAGTACAATCATTTCAGTATTGGTAATATTACCATCATTAATCATGTCTTCAATTTCACCTTTAGTGTTGAAGTTGGCTAGAAGAACGTCCATATCATTGCCACCATCAACAAATACATCATCAAATGTGCCAGCAAGCTTAATTAAGTCATCACCACCACCGGTGCTAATGCCTTCAAAGTTAAAGATGTTTGCGCCATTGTCATCAATATCAAGCTTGGTGCCGCTCATGGTTATTGTGTTGGCGTCATCGTTGTCATAGATGAAAATATCTCTACCAAGGCCACCGTCAATATTGACTTTGTCGCCGCCAACGATTTGTTCTATATTTTCAACAGTTACAGTGTCATCACCGCTTGCGGTATTAATTGTAATGGTTTGACTGCCTTTAAGGTTGGTGTCAATTGTACCTATATTAACTTGGTCATCACCACCTACGGAGTTTCCGTACAAAGCTCTTGCGTCACTATAAATTTCACCACTATGCATGGTTCCAATATTAATTTCATCATCACCACCAACGGAATTGCTATGCAAATTCCAACCGTCACCAATGATGCTACCATGTTCCATGGTTTCAACATTAATAGTGTCATTACCACCTACAACATCATTATGAAGGTGACCATCAGCACGAATTTTTGTGCCGTCAAGGATGCCTATATTGATAATATCATTGTTAACATCTTCTTGCTTATAAGCGTTTACAAAATCGCCATAGATGAATGTATCTTCACCCTTAGAATCAGCAGAAGCTAAATAGCCTTGTGAACCAATGGCAGTATCTATAGTGATGGTGTCGCTTCCCTCACCAAGTAGCATGCCTTTAATATGTTGGTTAGTAGATACGGTATCATTACCAAAATTGGAGAAGTTGTATTCGTAGCTATTGCCTGTGTTTAAGTCTTGAACAAAGGTGGACTTACCTTGAAGTTTTTCAAGGTATAGGTTGGAAGAACCAGCGTTACCTACTGTAATGCTTGCTTCATAATTGTTGCCATCTTGGTCTTGGGCTACATATTTGAAGACAACATCTTCAACACCTTTACTTTGAAATTTGGTG
The DNA here is from genome assembly GCA_964368595.1 of uncultured Desulfovibrionaceae bacterium. Classification (GTDB taxonomy): domain Bacteria; phylum Desulfobacterota; class Desulfovibrionia; order Desulfovibrionales; family Desulfovibrionaceae; genus CAYJAD01. The sequence goes on along the minus strand of CAYJCI010000001.1, from coordinate 41,995 downwards.
TCTAATTCATAATCACCATTTTGATTAATGCTAATGCTTGTACCGTCTTTAGAGAAGGTCACGATACCAGTAGCAGGGTCACGATTTGCATCCCAGCCTTCAGGGGCTTCGATGGTAGCAATGGTAGCGCCAGTTGGTAAATTATCGTTTTCTAGCAAATTGCCTTTTAGGCTTGAACCTGCATCGGTTGACAATACGTCATCTTTTACTGCGTATGTAATGGGTGCAGTGGTGTTATTGTCAGGATTAGATGAGTTAGACCCAGTATCAAAGCCAGCGGGGACTGCCTCACCAGTGGCTAAGCTAAAAGTCGTTGTATTTTCAGTGTCGTTTTGATTATTTCTGTTTGAATCAGCACCCTCGCGTGCGTCAATACCGTCAAGTAGAGTTCCGCCTTCAGTGCCCACTCCAGAGCCGCTACCTTGCGGGCTTGTGGGGGTACCAGCGGCAGGCATTAATTCTTCACCAAGTGTCGCAAAGAAAGACTCACCAGGAACAATGTTACCCTCTATTATAAATTCAGGCATATTTTCTGAACTATAGGCAGTGTAAAAGTTGGTTAGCTCAATAGCTGAACCATCACTAAAGGTAAAAACTAAGTTGTCGTCATTGCGAGAAAGCTCAGCTGTACTAGTTGAAAATTCAAGGTTAATACGATCATCTGTTTGTGGCGCAATGAAAGTAGTTTGTCCTGCTTGTGGTTTTTGTAGTAAGATGTCAGCCATTATATTCTCCTAAAATGCACGCAAAAAAACGCACTTTAAAAAGTACAAAAGAATGCATAAAAAATGCACGGTAAAATTGATTATTGTGGTCTCACAGACGGGTGAGACAGGGAAACGTTCCCCAAGTATACTTTATGGATAATTTTAATTTAATAAGTATACTCAAAAGTTTAAGTGGGGGCCCGAAGGCCAAGGTGAGCATGAGCTCAAGTAAGGCAATTAAATCCAGATTGGAACTTTTGTCAATAAAAAAATAATTATTTTTAATTTTTTATTTATCACATATTTTAGCGCTTTATAAATATTTTAAGCCAGTCGGAATGCTTGGCATATTAAAGCAAATGGGCTATGTATTAATATTACAAGGTTGAGATACATCTATGATAATACGTAAAAATACTCGCAATATAAAGCTTGGCTCGCTTACACTTGGGGGCAATGCGCCCATTCGTGTTCAAAGCATGACTAATACAGACACAAGAGATGTGCAAAGCACTCTTGCTCAAATTACGGATCTTGTGGCTGCTGGTTGTGAGATTGTGCGCCTTGCTGTGCTTGATAAAAAAGCAGCTCATGCTCTTAAAGAAATTAAGCAAAATGTAAAAATTCCGCTCATTGCTGATATACATTTTGAACACACTTTAGCCATTGCCGCTCTTGAGGCAGGGCTTGAGGGTTTGCGTATAAATCCTGGTAATATTGGTGAAAAAAAGAATGTAGATGCCGTGGTTGATTGCGCTAAAGCTCACAATGCAGTTATTCGCATTGGTGTAAATGGCGGTTCATTAGAAAAGAGTTTACTTAAAAAATACGGTGGCCCAACACCAGAAGCCATGGTGGAAAGTGCGCTTTCGCATGTAAAGCTTTTAGAGCAACGTGGATTTTATAATACCAAAATTTCCTTAAAATCCTCAGCAGTGCTTGAAACCATAACCGCATATAAATTACTTGCTACAAAATGTGATTATCCTTTGCATATAGGCATTACTGAAGCTGGTGGCCTTTTACGTGGTGGAGTCAAGTCCGCTGTGGGGCTTGGTATTTTGTTGTGGGAAGGTATTGGTGATACTTTGCGTGTGTCTTTAACTGCTGACCCTACGCAAGAAATCATTGCGGCGTATGAAATTTTGCGAGCTCTTGGCATTCGAAAACGTGGGCCAGAGATTATATCTTGTCCCACATGTGGGCGCACAGAAATTGATTTAATTGGGCTTGCAGCAGAGGTTGAAAAACGACTCTGTAATGAAACTGCGCCCATTAAGGTTGCTGTTATGGGTTGTGTTGTTAATGGCCCTGGTGAGGCTAGAGAGGCTGATATTGGGCTTGCTGGCGGGCGTGATAAGGGCAGTATTTTTTGTAAGGGTGAGATTATTCGCACGGTACGTGGGCAGGAAAATTTGCTAGCCGCTTTTATGGAAGAGCTTGATAAAGTAATAAAA
>CAYJCI010000001.1:32757-39731 GCA_964368595.1 uncultured Desulfovibrionaceae bacterium | reverse complement strand
AAAATAAGAGGATATAATTATGCGTTGGAGTTTGAGTTACATTCCCACATTGAAGGAAGCCCCTGCTGATGCAGAGGTAGTTAGTCATAAATTGCTTGTGCGTGCTGGTATGGTGCGTAAGGTGACATCTGGTATTTATATATATTTACCACTAGGGCTTAAAGTTATTGAAAAAGTAAAGCAAATTGTACGTGAAGAAATGAACGCCGCAGGCGCTCAAGAGCTACTATTACCTGCTGCTTGCCCTGCTGATTTGTGGCAAGAAACTGGACGTTGGGATTTTTACGGTAAGGAGCTTTTGCGCTTTCAAGATAGGCATGGGCGTGATTTTTGTGTTGGGCCAACTCATGAAGAAGTTATAACTGACCTTGTGCGCGGGGAAGTGCGTTCTTATAGGCAATTGCCCATTAATTTGTATCAAATTCAAAATAAATTTAGAGATGAAATTCGCCCTCGCTTTGGCCTTTTACGCGGGCGTGAATTTGCAATGAAGGACGCATACTCCTTTGATGCAACTGACGAAGGCGCAGACATTAGCTATCAAAAAATGTATAATGCATACAATAATATATTTGCTCGCATGGCATTAAAATTTAGACCAGTTGAAGCAGATACTGGCTCCATTGGCGGTAGCTTTTCACATGAATTTATGGTGCTTGCTGATGTTGGTGAGGATACACTTGCCACTTGTGCCACTTGCGATTACGCCTCCAATGTAGAGCGTGCAAAAGTTGTATTTAAGGGCCAGAAGCATAATAACACTTGCCCAAGTTATGAAGAAGTTTCAACACCCAAAGCCCATACTGTTGAAGAAGTTTGCAACTTTATGAACATTGCACCAGTAAAGCTCATTAAAACATTGCTATTTAATGTTGATGGTGCAGCTGTGGCTGTGCTTGTGCGTGGTGACCGTAGCGTTAATGATGTTAAGTTAAAAAACATGCTTAATGCCACTGTGGTTGAGCTTGCTACACCAGAGGAAGTGCAAGCGTGGTCAGGTGCGGCTGTGGGTTTTGCTGGCCCTGTTAACTTAAAAGAGCATGTTAAAGTTTATGCAGATTTTGAATTGCAAACAGATACTGATTGGGTTTGCGGCGCAAATAAAACTGATGTTCACTTTAAGCATGTAGACCTTGATCGTGATTGTAATGTATTAAATTATGATGATTTACGAATGATTACTAAGTCTGACCCATGCCCCAAATGTGGAGCTAGGATAGAAATGCCAGAGGGTATTGAAGTTGGGCATGTGTTTAAGCTTGGCACCAAATATAGCGAAGCTATGAAAGCAACTTTCCTTGACCAAGACGGCAAAGAACAATTAATGGTTATGGGTTGTTACGGTATTGGTGTTTCAAGAGTTGTGGCAGCTTGTATTGAGCAAAATCATGATGAATATGGCATAGTTTTCCCGCCACCACTTGCACCTTTTGACGTTTTATTAGTAAACTTAGATCCTAAAAATGACGAAATTTGCAATCAACTTAATGAGATTAAAACATTACTTGAAAAAGACGGGTTAGAAGTTTTACTTGATGACCGTGAAGAACGCCCAGGTGTTAAGTTCAAGGATGCTGATTTAATTGGTATTCCCATGCAAGTTTGCTTGGGTAGCAAGAGTTTTGAACGTGGCGTGCTAGAAGCAAAAGATAGAAAATCCAACGAGAAAACAGAAATTAGCTTGGAAAACTTCAAGCAAAACTTTGATGAATGGCATAAAAAAGTGCTAGCAGGCTGGGGTATTAAATAGCATCAATTGAATTTTGGTGTTAATAAATTCCTCAAAAACACGAAGGACGCAAGCTTGAGCACAATTTATACAGTTCGAGAGTTAACTGATGGCATTAAAAGGGTTTTTGATGCTCAGTTTCCTTTTGTCTGGGTGAAGGGTGAGGTAAGTAATCTTTCACGACCTGGCTCTGGGCACATTTATTTTTCCTTAAAAGATAATGATGCTTTGCTTAATTGCGTGTGGTTTAAGGGTAATCAGAGAGAGAAAGACGGCTTTGACCCTTTGACTGGTGAAGTTTTTGAAGATGGCCCAAGGCCTTCACTTGCAGAAACACTTGCCAATGGTCAGCAAATTTTATGTGCTGGTAATTTATCAGTTTATGCGCAGCGTGGTAGTTATCAATTAACTGTCTCCTTGGTGCAAGATGATGGACGTGGGGCACTTTATGCCGCTTTTGAGGCTTTGAAGAAAAAGCTCATGGCAAAGGGGTATTTTGCGCCTGAGCGTAAGCGTGAGCTTCTTTATGACCCTCAAAGAGTGGCTGTGATTACAGCGCCAACTGGTGCTGCAATTCATGACTTTTTGCGTATTGCTCATAATCGTGGAACTGGCGGTCATATACGGATTTACCCAAGTTTGATGCAGGGTGAAGGTGCTGCTGAGGGCATGTGTGAGGCTTTGAAGCTTATTGCAAAGCAGGGCTGGGCAGAGGTTATTGTGCTTATTCGTGGTGGTGGCTCCATTGAAGATTTATGGGCTTTTAATGATGAAACATTAGCCGAGGCAATATTTAATTCGCCCATTCCTGTTCTTGCTGGCATTGGGCATGAGCCAGATGTTTGTCTTGCCGATATGACTGCTGATGTGCGCGCTGCAACGCCAAGCCATGCGGCGCAATTATTATGGCCTGAACGTGAAGAATTAATGCAATATGTTGATGGGCTTGAAATGGCCTTAAACGACGCAATTAATGATAAAATACATGATGCTTCACAACTTTTACAAATGCGTGAAAGAGCTTTGCAATGGTTATCGCCATTAAATATTTGGCAGCGTCAGGCTGATAAATTGGAAAATTTTCAACTTCGCCTCGGCCATTGCGTACAAAATTTGCTAGAAAAAAATCAAATTAAATTAGAAAATTTAAATTCCGCTTTGCCCATGGCCTTGAATCGTTATGAAGATAGATTGTCTAATACATTAGAGGGTTATAGCTTGCGCCTTATGGCTCAAAACCCTTTGGCACCGCTTGAGCGCGGTTATGCACTTTTGCGAGATGGTGATGGGCACGTGTTAACGTCAATTGCTCAAATTGATGTGGGTCAAAATGTCCATATGTCCGTGCTTGATGGAGAAATATCTGCAATAGTGCATGATAAATCAGCCAAAACCAGATAATAAATGGTGAGTATTATGAGTGAAAAAGAAAAAACTTTTGAAGAACGAGTGGAACGCTTGCAAGTAATTATAAGTGCATTAGAAAAAGGCGATGTGCCTTTGGAACAAAGTGTTGAGCTGTATAAAGAAGGTATGCAACTTTCCATTATTTGTCGCAAACAGCTTGAAAAAGCTCACCATGACATTACTTTATTCAGTAATAATACGGATGTACCGTTTTCTGCCCATGCAAACTCACATGAGGATAATAATGCCTAATTCACTTTCTACCTCTGCCATGAAGCAAAAACTTAAAACAAGGGCTTTAGCTGTTGAAGAATGGCTTGAAACTTGTTTGCATTCTACTGATTTGCCAATGAATTTGCGTGAAGCTATGGAATATAGCTTACTTGCAGGTGGTAAACGAATTCGTCCCGTGCTTTGCTTAACTTGTGCTAAGCTTTGCAATAAAGTTGAAGCTGATATCATGCCCTTTGCAGCCGCTATTGAAATGATACATAGTTATTCATTAATTCATGATGATTTGCCTGCCATGGATGATGATGATTTAAGGCGGGGCAAGCCTTCAAGCCATATTAAATTTGGTGAGGCCATGGCAATTTTGGCAGGTGATGCTTTGCTTACTGATGCTTTTGCCTTTATGAGCAGTGTTAATTGTGAGCCCAAGGCAACTTTATCTGCCATATCCTATATGGCCTGTGCTGCTGGCTCTGCTGGCATGGTTGGTGGTCAGGTGCTTGATATGGATTATACGGGTAAGGAGGGCATTGGCCTTGCTGAGCTGCGCAAGATGCATAGCAAAAAAACTGGAGCATTGATTAAGGCTTCTTGCGTTTGTGGGGCTATGCTTGCAAATGCTGACGCTAGCACAATTAATGCATTTGAAAATTACGGCATTGCCCTTGGAACAGCCTTTCAAATTGCCGATGATATTTTAGATATAACTGCAGATACCGCAACCCTTGGCAAACCCTCTGGCAGTGATGCTGAGCAGGGTAAAAACACTTATCCATCCTTGGTTGGACTTGAAAAAAGCAGAGAGCTGGCACTTGAGCAAAAGCAATTAGCTATTAGCAGCTTAGATGGCATGGATGGAGAAGAAGCTGAGTTTTTGCGCGCTATAGCAAGTTATGTTGTAGATCGTACCTCTTAATTCTTAATTACTGGAAGTTGTATGTCTGAAAATAATGATATAAGAAATGTTTTGCAAACATTGCAAAATCCTGAACAGTTGCGCGAACTTAGCATGCCAGAGCTTGAGCAATTGGCTGTAGAGGTTAGGGAGCTGATTGTTGACGTTGTATCTAAGAATGGTGGGCATTTGGCGCCGTCTTTAGGCGTGGTTGAGCTAACCATAGCCTTGCTGCATTGTATGGATATAACGAAGGATAAATTTATTTGGGATGTGGGTCATCAAAGCTATGCTTGGAAAATATTAACAGGGCGTGCTGATGATTTTGCCACTTTGCGTAAGTTAAATGGTATTTCAGGCTTTCCAAGGCTTGCTGAAAGTAAATATGATCACTTTGGTGTGGGGCATTCGTCCACCTCTCTTTCTGCGGCCCTTGGCATGTCCATGGCGCGTGACCTTGCGGAGGAAGATAAGCATATTGTTGCAATTATTGGCGATGGCTCGCTCACAGCAGGCCAAGCCTTTGAAGGGCTAAATTTGGCAGGCAATAGTGCTAAAAAATTTATTGCTGTGTTAAATGATAATGAAATGTCCATCTCCCCCAACGTTGGCTCATTGTCACGTTTTTTAAGTCGCACACTTTCAAGGCGTTGGGTTCGCCAAACTAAGAAGGACGTGCTAAAGCTTTTACGCTCCATACCACGCATTGGTGAAGATTTAGCAACCTACGCCATGCGTGGCGAGCTTAGCCTAAAGTCATTTTTTACACCAGGCATGATTTTTGAGGCATTTCGCTTTAACTATATTGGCCCTGTGGATGGTCATGATTTGGTGGCTTTAAAGCGTCACTTAGAGATGGCAGCTGCCATTGAAGATGGCCCAGTGCTTTTGCATGTATTAACTCGCAAAGGTAAGGGCTATGAACCAGCGGAAAAAGATCCAGAAAAATTCCACGGCGTTGGCCCATTTGATGCTGAAAATGGCAACTTTCCTGCCCCAAATGGCAATATGTCTTTTACAGATGTTTTTGGCAAATCCCTTGTTCACTTAGCAGAAAAAGATAAAAGAATTGTGGCAATTACAGCCGCCATGCCACAAGGTACAGGCATGTCTACCTTCAGCAAATTATTTGCAGATCGCTTTGTGGATGTGGGCATTTGTGAGCAACACGCAGTAACCTTTGCCGCAGGGCTTGCGGTGGAAGGCTTTAGACCCATTGTGGGCATTTATTCCACATTCTTACAAAGAGCCTATGACCAAGTGGTGCATGATGTGTGCTTGCAAAATCTACCCGTTACATTTTGCTTAGATAGGGCTGGTTTAGTGGGTGAAGATGGCGCAACGCATCATGGTGTGTTTGACATTGCGTACTTACGTCATGTACCAAACCTTCGCATTATGGCCCCGCGTGATGAGGCTTTGTTATGCCAAGGTTTATATACTTCCATTATGGGTGACGCGCCCACTGCTTTGCGCTATCCACGTGGTGCAGGCTTTGGCATTGCCATGCCAACAGCCTATCAAACTTTGCCAGAGAGTGTAGGGGAATTGTTACAAGATGGTGAAAATATAGTTATTATTGCTGCTGGGCCTTGTGTACATTTTGCGCTTGCGGCTGCAAAAATGCTTAAAGAAAAGCAGAACATAAATGTAGCTGTATTTGACCCTATTTGGCTGAAACCATTACCAAAAGAGCAAATCCTTGAACTTGTTAAAAACTATAAGCATATTTTAATGGTGGAAGAAGGTAGCCTTGCTGGTGGATTTTCATCAAGTGTTATGGAACTATTAGTTGATGAAAATGCTATAAATGGAAATAAAATTAAGCGATTAGGCATTGCAGATGAATTTATTGAGCATGGCACACAAAAAGAATTAAGAGAAAAACTGGGCTTAACTGCAGAGGGCATTGCAACAGAAGTAGAAAATTTAATTAAATAGCAAGATTAAGATATTAATTTATTGTTTTAATGTAATAAAGGGGAGCATATCATTTTGCTCCCTTTTTTTATGCAATTTAATAACTAAACAAAATAGAGCCTTTTTTTAGTTTTGCTTCTAAGCCATTTGCCAGTTGAAATGTAGTATTGCCGCGGCCTTCTTCCCATGCATTGTCTAATTCTAATAAAGTATTTGCCCTTGCTTGGGCCTGATTTAGCAGATTTATAGCTTGCATATAAAGGCGTAAGCGCGTGGCTTTGTTTACAGATTTAAGCATGGCTGCTGATAGAGTTATGCTGTTATTTTGGATTGTTACTTCATGCTTTGTAAATAATTCTAGTACAGTATTTTGCCAATGTTCATTATCATAAACGGCAAATTTCCAAAGCTCTAAGGTTTTTTGCTTAAAAGATGGATTTTCTGCATGAATTAAGGGCAAGATATTATGCCGTACTCTATTGCGTAAATAGCTGGTGTCATAATTACTTTCATCTTGAGCATAGCCTAGTTCGCAGCATTTAAGCAGTGCATACAGTTCTTGTTTTTCTTGCAGTAGTAAGGGGCGTAAAATACGGCGTTTTGCATCCATAGCTTGCATGCCACCCAGTGCTGGCCAGCCACTACCACGCATGAGCCGCATTAAAATATCTTCTTGCAAATCATCAAGATGGTGAGCAAGGCAAATCCACTTGGCATTTGATTTTTTACGGTAATGTTCAAGGTGGGTGTATCTTTCTTGGCGGGCCATTTCTTCCAGCCCTTTTTTTTGAG
>CAYJCI010000001.1:27660-32657 GCA_964368595.1 uncultured Desulfovibrionaceae bacterium | reverse complement strand
TCAAGGTGGGTGTATCTTTCTTGGCGGGCCATTTCTTCCAGCCCTTTTTTTTGAGCCTTGGCAAGGGTTTTTACATCGGTTTTATGTACAAAACACTCAATATCCCAAGCTTTGCAAAGGTCTTGCACGGTTTTGGCTTCAACCTCACTTTCATCACGTAGCATATGGTTAATGTGGCAGACTGAAATTGTATGCCCATAAATTGGCCGTAACCAAAGCCACAAGCAAAGTAGGGCCAGCGAATCAGCCCCACCAGAAACAGCCAGCAAAAAATGCTGCCCCTGTATATTGATTTTTAATTCTTTATCTAAAAAATCACGAATGTTACGAGAGAGAACGCGGGTTTTTGTAGGTTGTTTTGCAAAGTCTGGTAGCTTGTTTGGAAAGTTAAAAGCATGGCACACAATAACACCTAGTCTTGGCTAAGCAAGCCATCCACATAACGCATCATATATTGCTCAAGTTTGGCATGTGCATAGCCTACGCAATTGCAATGTAGAATACTTTTTGCACGGACTAATAGTTCAAGGCAAAGGCTTTCGTCATCAATTTCTAAGGCCATAACATATGGGCCGCACTTATCTGCGTGTTCTTCTTGGATTTCTGTATAAAACTCTTGCGCAATTGGTAGCCAGTACACACCTTCTACGCCACTTTGTAAATTCATGGCATCAAGTCTTTTCATTATGCTTTGAGTTTGGTCCTCTGTGAGCTCATCAATAAGGTATGAATGCATGTTACTTCCTGTGCAAGTTGCAGGTTTTGTTATCATTATCCAAATCAAAAATGCGTCTAACAATATTAATGCGCGGGGCAGTGCCTTCCTCAGACATGGTGCCACGCTTCAAAAAGGCAATGGGTGCATGATTAAGCTTTTTGGTTAAAGCAATGGTCATGGTTTCGAGAGCTTGGCGTGTTTTTTCATCCACGGGGCCAAGTTTTTTTAGCGTGCGTTGCAATTCCTCTGCGGCTAGGGCATCTGCACGTTGAATTATATCAATAATGGTTGGCTGAACATCCAAATGTCTTAGCCAGTAGCAAAATAAATCCACTTCTTCATTAACAATTTCAGCGGCTTTTACGGCTTCATCACGGCGGTTGGCTAAGTTTTCCTCAACCACCTCTTTTAAATCATCAATGTCATATAAATAGACATTATCAAGTCCATTAACATCTGGATCAATATCGCGAGGTACGGCAATATCAATAAAAAACATTGGTTTATATTTACGTTTTTGTAAGATTGGCTTTAGGTCTTTAGCTTTAATAATGGGGTCAGGCGAACCAGTGGATGTAATAATAATATCAACATCCGTTAGGTGGTTTACAAGGTCATCAAAGGCTATGGCTGTGCCGTCAAATTGCTTGGCTAGCTCTTGGCCTCGTTCTAAGGTGCGGTTAGCAACATAAATATGTTGTATGCCAGCTTGTAATAGATGTGAGGCGGCAAGCTCCGCCATTTCACCAGCACCAATGAGCATGGCTTTATTTTCTTGCATATTACTAAAAATACGCTTGGCAAGCTCAACTGCCGCATAGCTTATGGAAACGGCACTTGATGAAACACCAGTTTCAGTGCGCACACGCTTTGCAACAGAAAAAGCTTTGTGCAATAAGCGGTTTATAATTGTTCCAGTGGATTTACTTTTAACTGCGTCGCGGTAAGCATCTTTTAATTGCCCAAGAATTTGCGGCTCACCAACAACCATAGAATCAAGGCTTGAGGCAACGGTAAATAAATGCCGCACAGCCTGTTTATTTTTATGCACATAAACATAGGGGCGTAAATCAGCACCATTAAAACCACAAGCCCCAGCCCAATGGTTTAATATATCAGTAACTATTGGTGCTTCGGCATGTGTTGCTTTTGAAATATAATTTTTAGCACAGGCTAAAATTTCAACTCTATTGCAGGTGGAAAGTATGAGAGCTTCACCAATATTGTGCCCTTGCGGAATGGCCCAAGCCTCAGGCGAACAGTGCCCACTTAGGGCAAAACGTTCACGAATTTCCACAGCGGCATTTTTGTGGTTTAAACCCATGAGATATATATCACTATGCATATTATTGTCTTTTAGTAAAACCGTGATGAGTGTCCATAAATGAATTGACTATGAGCATGGAAAACACGCTTAGCCCAAAAAGCCATATAGCCATAATTGCAGGTTTGCGCCCGCGTCTACCTTGTATTACTCTCATATGGAAAAGCCATGCGTATATGGCCCAAATGGCGAGCGAAATAATTTCTTTTGGGTCACCACTAAGGGTTTTGCCCCAAGTGCTTCCTGCCCACAAAAAGCCTGACAAAATGCCAAGGGTAAAGAGCGGAAAGCCCAAAATTACTGAAATTGCATTTATTTTGTCCAATATATCAAGGGCAGGGAAATCTTGCCTAAAGCCAGATAGCGCTGCTTTTGATTTTAATAATTTTTCTACGTAGATAAATATAATAGCCGCCGCAAAGGAAAGGGCCATAAGCGCAAGGCTTAAATATAGGCTACCAATGTGCAAGGCATAGAAAGGCCCACCCAGTGAAGCAGGCAAGGTTACTTGAATACTTAAAAAACTCCATGACATAAGAAATAGCATTAAAGCCAGAGGTGTAATGAATACCAATGGTGTTGTGCTACGTAATTTCCATGTGCCGCCCATGCCACAAAGCACCATGAACCATGCTAAAATTTGTAAGTATGTACCGCCACTAAGGCCACCAGGCATAAGTGAATGGCTACCGCGCATCATATCAAAAGTCTGCAAAGCAAAGCCACAAATGGCAAGGCCAGATGCTAAGATGCGCAGGGGCTGTTTGCGTAACATAAGACCAATAATGCCAAAAACTGTACTACTGGCATAAAGAATCATGATGGTAGTCATGCTTTGCTCAAATGATATCATAAAGCAACTCCGCAATGTTTTTGTGCAAGGTGTTTGGTAAAAGCTCATGTAAAAGCTTTTCACACTGCACTTTATCACCCTTGGCTAGATATTCGCGTAAAGGCGAATTAACCAAAGCTCGAAAGAGCTCTTTATTATGCTCCGAATTGTCACCCAAGGCAAGCACCAATGGACGCAGGCGACCGAGCAAGCTAGTCATGGGGGCATGGGGGCTTAACCATTGCTCAAGCTCTTTGCGTAAAACCCTTGCCCAGGCTGGGCTTGCACCCTCTGTAGATAATGCCGCCATTAGCGAACTATGAGCCTTGCCCTTAGGCTTTGCTAGGGCTGGTACAATAAAATCACCCTCAAGTGGGGCAGTGATGCAATTACATAAAATATTTTTATTGGCACATAAGTTTGCTATATTTTTATTTAATTCATCATTATTAGTGCAGGCAAATACCAGCTTGCAATTTTGCAAATGATTTTCGTTAAAATTGCCAATTTCAAATTTAATATGTGGATTATTTAATAAGTCTTGCCATGCTTCGCCAAATTCGTTGTTTTCTAGTATTAATATTTCTTTAACACCAGCTTCAAGCAAGCCCTTGGCTTTGCGCAAGCCAACACTGCCAGCCCCAATAATGAGGCATTTAGCTTGGCTTATATCTAAAAAAATAGGGTAGTACATGGTTTTATGACTTGTTTTATTGTTCAATGCATTTGCAATTGCTCTTATATAGCGGATTTTTTTTTGTTAGGGAAGGGGCAAGATAGTGCAAATTTGTCTTAAAAATCCTTGCCGTTTGCGTGGCTTTTGCGTATTTTTACAAAGGGAATATTATGAAACATTATCTTATTATACAATTAGCCCGCTTTGGTGACCTTGTGCAGACTAAGAGGCTTATTAAAAGCCTTGAGGCTCGTGGGCAAGTGCATCTTTGCATTGATTCGTCTTTAGAAGCCATGGCTAATTTAATATATCCTAATGTAATTATTCATACTTTACCTGCTCATGCTAGCCCAGATGCTGGTGGTTTGGCTCTTGTTCACAAATCATTACAAGCTTTTGCAGATTATGATTTTACTGCAGTATATAACCTTAACTATGCAGGCCTGAATCGAAGTTTGGCAAGATTTTTTGAGCCAGAGCAAGTTATTGGATATGCCATGCATGGTGGGCAGGCTGTGCATTCAGCATGGGTAAAAAAGGCTTTTGTTTGGACTCAAAATAGAGCCTCAAGCCCCATTAACTTAGTGGATTTTTGGGCATTGTTTGATAAATTGCCATGTAGCCCCCATGAAGTTAACCCCGTAGCCACGGCAGGTGGTAAGGGGATTGGTGTTGTTTTAGCAGGGCGAGAGTCACGCCGCTCATTACCGCCCAATGTTTTGGCTCAAGTATTACGTACATTTTTTGAACTTAATGGCGGGCCAGATGTATTTTTGCTAGGCAGTGCCACTGAAAGCCCCATAGCAAGACAATTGAAACGTCATTTACCTGCTAGTATACTTGATAAAACTCAAGATTTAAGTGGTAAAACTTCATGGTCTGGCCTTATTGATGCAGTAGAAGGGCTTGATGTTATTTTAAGCCCAGATACAGGAACAATGCACCTTGCGGCCCATTTGGGTGTGCCAGTGCAGGCATTTTTCCTTTCATCTGCATGGTGCCATGAAACTGGCCCATATGGAGAGGGGCATGGGGTGTGGCAATCAGTTTATGAATGCGCGCCTTGTCTTGAATCTGCACCATGTCATATTAGCACAAAATGTTTAGAAGATTTTAACCATAAAGATTTTTTGCGCAGCCTTGCTTTAAGCATTCAAAATAAAAAAACAGAGCTTAGCTTACCTTCTGATATGGTTTATTATTCATCAATACTTGATGAGCTTGGTAGCACTTGGCAACTTAAAATTGGTGAAGATGTTTATGCTAAACGTCGCCAAGGTTTAAGGGCCGTGCTTGCGGAATATTGTGGGCATGGCCTTGTAAACATGCCCATACAAAATGACATGGCAGAAATATTTTACAGTGATTTTGATGCAATGTTTGAAAATAAAGTGAACCTTAATGTATTAGGTGTGGAGGATTAACATGTCAGCAATGCCCTTGCGTA
>CAYJCI010000001.1:20989-27560 GCA_964368595.1 uncultured Desulfovibrionaceae bacterium | reverse complement strand
TGAACCTTAATGTATTAGGTGTGGAGGATTAACATGTCAGCAATGCCCTTGCGTATTCTTGTAATTTTGCCTTTTTATGGCGGTTCATTACCCATTGGGCAGTATTGCGTTCAGGCTTTGCGTAATTTGGGGCATAGCGTTGAAGTATTCCAAGCACCTGAGTTTTATTCATCCTTCAAGGGTTTGAAAAATCTTAATGTAGCTTCACAGCGTTTAGAGCAGCTAGAAGGCAGCTTTTTGCAAGTCATTTCACAAGCCATTTTATCGCAGGCTGAAAGTTTTGAGCCTGATTTTGTTTTGTCATTAGCTCAAGCACCTATGAGCAGAAATGCCTTAAATCGCTTACAAAAAATGAATATTCCCACTGTGATGTGGTTTGTTGAAGATCATGAAATATTCACCTACTGGCGAGCATTTGCACCACTTTATACAGCTTTTGCCATAATTCAAAAAGAACCATTTATTGAAAAGCTTGAGGCTGTTGGCCAAAAAAATTCTTTATACTTACCCATGGCAGCTTTGCCAGATTTTCATAAACCAAAAGACCTAACAGCAGAGGAGAAAAAAACCTTTGCTGCTGATATATCCTTTCTTGGGGCTGGTTATCCCAATAGGCGTGTGGCTTTTAAGAGTCTTGCCCATAGGGATTTTAAGATTTGGGGTACGGAGTGGGAAGGTGCTAGCATGCTTTCAAAATTAGTGCAGCGTGATGGTGCTAGAATTAGTGCTGATGATGCTGTAAATATATATAATGCCACAAAGATTAACATTAATTTGCATTCCAGCGTGCAGGCTGATGAGCTTGTAACTGGTGGTGATTTTGTAAATCCAAGAACCTTTGAGCTGGCGGCTATTGGTGCATTTCAAGTTGTGGATAGGCGTTCGCTCATGGCTGAATTATTTAATGATGATATGCTTGGCACATTTAGTAACATTGACGAAATGCATGAAAAGATTGACTATTATTTGCAGAATGAGCAAGAGCGTGAAATAATGGCAAAATCTGCTCGCTTACATGTGCTTGAAAATCACACCTATGAGCATCGCATGCAAACCTTGCTTGAATATATGGAAAATGTGTGCGGACCGTGGAAACAGCGTGACTATAGCCAAATGCCAGAAGAAATCCCTCAAGAAATGAGGGGGGAGCTAGGCACACTTTTAAAAGATTTACAATTGCCACAAGATGCAGCCTTTGAAGACGTAATTTTAAGAGTTCGTCAGCGCAGCGGGGCGCTTAGCAAGCTTGAGACAAGTTTGCTCTTTCTTGATGAATGGAAAAAACAATACGAACGGCGCAAGCCCTAGTTTTTATAAATTACAGGCTTTCCCAAACAAGGGCCACCCAGTCACCATCTTCAATGATTTTAGGTGCTGGCAAGCCTTTTTCCATGTAAACATTGGCTACATCTTGGGCTTGAATGCCCAAAATTCCTGATAAAACTAAGCAACCGCCTTTTTGTACAAGGGGAATAATCTCCCCAGCCAATTCTTTAAGTGGGCCTGCTAAAATATTTGCCAAAACCAAATCAAAGCTTTGGCCTTGCACCAATTCCACGCTACCTAGTTGAATATCAAAACCTTGTTTTTTGACTGGGTCATAATCTGGAATATTATTTAATGATTTGTTTTCATTTGAATTTTCCACTGATGGTATCTCAATATCTACGCCAATTCCATAAAGTCCATGTAAGGCACAACCAAGCCCAAGAATGCCAGTCCCAGTGCCAATATCAAGAAAATTCATACCTTTATTTATTATTTTACGCTCAAGTAAGTCAGACATCACCCCAAGGCAAAGGGATGTTGTATTATGATGCCCTGTGCCAAAGGCTGACTTTGGCTCAATGATAATGGGGGTGCGGTTTTTTGTATCTGTGCTTTCTTTTAGCCAAGGAGGTAAAACTACGAAAATGTTGCCGCAATTAATGGGGGTGAAAAACTCCCGCCAAGCTTCAGTCCAATCTTCAAGTGGTATTTCATCAATTATAATTAATGCTTGAGGTAGGCTTTGCTTAAAGCTTTCTACAATATTATTAATAAAGTCAGAGCTTTCAGCATGTATGGTAAAAAGGGTTTCGCCAGTTGGTAGGCTTTCTTCTTCCCAACCAAAATTGATATGCAGGGCCAGTAAGCCCCAAGCTAGTTCAATATTGTCCTCAGTTACAGTAATTTTGCAGCGAATTAAGTTTTTCATGGCTTTGGGGTATACCTTACTTGCTTTGCTGTCAAGCTGGAGGGTTAACTTGTCATAAAAAACACTTGCGAATTATGCCTAAAAAGGCCAGTATTGCCGCTTCAAATTTATAATAAAGGGCCAAATATGAGCCAAAATCTTGATGAAATTTTAAGTAAAATTGAGCAGAAGTTTAGCGTAAGCTTTGAGGCTTTGGATATTGATAAAGATCCTATTCATGTTTTATCCATAAACAATATGAAAAAGCATTTGGATGGTTTAATTGCAAAAAAGTCCATCCATGATCCATTAAAAGATTTGCCGCTGTGGACTAAAATATGGCCTGCATCCTTCGTGCTTGGGCGTTTTTTGCGCAAGCTTGAGCCAGAGGGCAAAACCTTGCTGGAGCTTGGAGCAGGCTGTGGAACGACCAGCATAATTGCCAGCCGTTATGGCTTTTCAAAAGTGCAAGTGACTGATAATGTTGATGATGCCTTGTTATTTGCAAGGGCTAATATTATCAAAAACTCCCTTGAACATGTGGCGGCTGTGCGTCGTGTGGATATTAAAGATAGCCGTGCAAGCTTGAACGATGCACGTTTTGATATTATTGCAGCGTCTGAAATTTTATACCTTGAGGATTTGCACCGTCCGCTTATTAAATGTATACAGCGCCACCTTGCCAAGGATGGTAAGGCCGTAATTTGTACAGATATGGCACGCCGCCGCCCAAGATTTGTTAAGCAAGCGGCAAAAGTTTTTAATGTTACAGAACATTTAGTGGGTGTACGCAGTACAGATGCAAATGATAAAGAAGAACGCCGAGTCTATGCATTGCATATTTTGGAGCATAAATGATACAATTAAAACCTTGCTTAAAAGCCCATAGCCATGAGCTAGATAAGGCCATGTCACCGGAAGAAACAGTACGCACGGTGCGGGAAAGACTAGCTAGTATTGATTTAGAAATATTATCAAGCACCAAGCGAATTGACGTTGGCAGGCTTGGCATCCCTGTGTTTTTAAGCCAATGTGGTGAAAGTGCTCGTAAAATCATGCCCACACGTAAGCAAATGGGCAAGGGGGCAACAGCAATTCAAGCAGAAGCTTCTGCTTTAATGGAGCTTATGGAGCGTTATTCTTTCTTCAGTTTTTGGGAGGATATGCCAAATTGTACCGTTGCCACTTGGGCAGAGGCCAAGGCTAAATTTAGTGATGCACTCATACCTATTGAGCATATATTACAATCGGTTGATGATGATTTAGCCCCAGAGCATGCCGAAGAAATTTTGAACTTACTACCGTGGCAATTTTTCCCTTGTACGGATTTAGTAAATATGCGTGAAGTTTGGGCGCCATTAAATTGGTTTAAGAAATTAGGCGAATTTAATGGCACATCGGCTGGTAATACTGAGGAAGAATCCCTGCTACAAGGCCTTTGTGAACTTGTGGAGCGTCATACTTGTTGTCTTATTGATAGGGCACAAATGACATGCAAAACCATTGATCAAGAAAATATTGATGACCATGTGTTAAAAGAGCTTTTAGCCGCTTTTAAGCGTGAAGGTATTGATATTATATTAAAAGATTTTTCCTTAAATATGCCTGTGCCCACTGTGGGCGCTGTGGCTTTTGATAGCAAGACCCACCCTCAACTTTCCGAAATTGTATTTACAGCAGGAACAGCCAGTACAGCGGCTAAGGCGGCCATTCGTGCTGTTACGGAAGTTGCTCAGCTTGGTGGTGATTTTTGCACATCTGCTTGTTATGAAGCATCTGGATTATCTAAATTTGAAAATATGCAAGATATCGAATGGTTACTCAAGGGTGAAATGTGTAACCTTGCCGACCTTCCAAGTGTAGTTGCTCAAGATATTTTAGTTGAGCTGCAAAAACTCGTGCAGGATTTACATAAATTAAACTATGTTAGCTATGCCATATCCACAATGCACCCTAAGGTTAAGGTGCACACGCACTATAGTTTTGTTCCTGGTCTTGCTTTTAGAGAAAGGGATAAAAACCAAAGTCTTGGCCTTTTTGTGGGGCGTATTTTGGCAGAAGAGTGCGACACAGATGTAGCAGAATATGGCTTGAATTTGCTTGCAAAGTACTACCCAAATGCGCATTTCGTACCATTTTTCCGTGGAATGCTCGCTTTGCGTGCAGATGACTATGCCGCCGCACATGAATTTTTTGCGAAATCATTACCCTTACAACCAGAAAATGATGCCAAGGGCCTTGCGGCCTTTTATGCCGCATATAGCTTAAGCCTTGAAGGAAATTGGCAAGCGTGCCTACCATTTTTAAGTGAGGCTATAGAATACTGCCCAGATATGAAAGAATACTGGAACTTACGAGGGGTGGCGCATTTTAAATTAAAGGATTATAATAAGGCGGCTGAGGATTTTGAAAGTGTTTTACATCTTGATAAAGGTTCGGTAATGGACATTGCTAACCTTGGCCTTTGCCATAAATTCATGGGTAATACTGAAAAAGCAAAACATTACTTGAGTGAGGCCTTAAATCTTGACTCAAGCCTTGATTTTGCAAGAACACATTTAGAAGAATTAATATAAATATACGGGGGAAATATGAGTAACGAACCAGATAAAATTATCTACTCAATGATTAGAGTATCTAAAAAACATGGGCAAAAAGAGGTATTAAAAGATATTTCTTTGTCCTATTTTTACGGTGCAAAAATTGGTGTTTTAGGCTTAAACGGTGCTGGTAAATCTTCACTTTTGCGTATTTTGGCAGGTGTTGATGAGGCATTTGATGGCAAAACCGTACTTGCCCCTGGCCATACCATTGGCTACTTGGAGCAAGAACCTTTGGTTAATGAGGAGCGTACAGTCCGCCAAGTGGTGGAAGAGGGCGTGCAAGAATTGGTTAATATTGCAAAAGAATATGAAGCTGTTAATGAAAAATTTGCAGAGCCAATGGAACCAGAGGAAATGGACGCCCTAATTGAAAAGCAGGGCAAACTCCAAGAACAAATGGACGACAGAGGCATTTGGGATTTGGACTCACGCTTAGAAATGGCTATGGATGCTTTGCGTTGCCCTCCAGGGGATACGCCAGTATCTGTGATTTCTGGTGGTGAGCGCCGTCGTGTGGCCCTTTGCCGTTTGCTTTTGCAAAATCCTGATATCTTACTACTTGATGAACCCACCAACCACTTAGATGCTGAGTCCGTTGCTTGGCTTGAGCGCTTTTTATCCACTTTCCCAGGTACAGTAATTGCCGTAACTCACGATCGTTACTTCCTTGATAATGTGGCTGGTTGGATTTTGGAGCTTGACCGTGGTCGTGGTATTCCTTGGAAGGGTAATTATTCTTCATGGTTAGACCAAAAGCAAAAACGCCTTGCCAATGAGGAAAAAACAGAAGCTCAACGCCAAAAAACTCTGCAACGTGAGCTTGAGTGGATTAAAATGTCACCCAAGGGTCGTCATGCAAAGGGTAAGGCTCGTATTAATGCTTATGAAGCCATGCTTTCGCATGAGAGCGAAAAGCTTGCACCAGACTTAGAAATTTACATTCCACCTGGGCCACGCCTTGGTAAAAGTGTTATTGAGGCAACAGGCCTTAAAAAGACTCTTGGAGATAAACTCTTGGTGGAAGATTTAAATTGTATCATACCTGCTGGGGCTATTGTTGGCATTATTGGGCCCAACGGTGCTGGTAAAACTACTTTCTTTAACATGTTAGTTGGTAATGAAAAACCAGATGCTGGTGAGTTAAAAATTGGTGATACTGTAGAGTTTGCTTATGTGGATCAGGGGCGTGATTCTTTAACTGCTGGCAAAAGTGTTTATGAGCTAATAAGCGATGGTATGGAAACCATAAAGCTTGGTACTCGTGAGATAAATGCCCGTGCGTATTGCTCTCGTTTTAACTTCCAAGGCCAAGATCAACAAAAGAAGGTTGATGTACTTTCTGGTGGTGAGCGAAACCGCCTGCACCTTGCTCGTATGTTAAAATCTGGCGCAAACGTTATCTTACTTGACGAACCAACAAACGATATTGACGTAAATACCATGCGTGCTCTTGAAGATGCTCTTGATAACTTTGCTGGTTGCGTGCTTGTAATTAGCCACGATCGCTGGTTCTTAGATCGTATTGCTACGCATATATTGGCCTTTGAGGGTGATTCAAGCATCACCTTCTTTGATGGTAACTATTCTGAATATGAAGAAGACCGTAAAAAACGCTTAGGCAAAGATGCGGATACACCTACTAGGGTTAAGTTTAGAAAGTTAACTAGGTAGGTCTTTTACCCACAGGAAGTGGGTAGCCCCGCAGGGGAGCAAACCAAAGGCAAGCATGAATTCACTTCATGCGTAGGCGACGTTTGCGAGAGCTTGTGTTGCAAAGGATTTGCGACCAAGC
>CAYJCI010000001.1:18494-20889 GCA_964368595.1 uncultured Desulfovibrionaceae bacterium | reverse complement strand
TTGCGACCAAGCAGCATAAAATAAAGGAGAATGATATGTCTAATCTTAAAGAAACTCTATTTAAGGCCTGGAATTTTCGCCATGCATGCAAAAGTTTTGATGCAACCGTCAAAATTTCAGATGATGATTTTAATACAATTTTAGAATCTGGTAGGCTTTCTCCTTCCTCTTTTGGGCTTGAGCCTTGGCAGTTTATTGTGGTGCAAAATGAGGCTTTGCGTGAAGCGTTAAAACCACTTTGCTGGGGTGCTCAAGGGCAATTACCCACTTGTAGTCATTATGTTATCTTGCTTGCGCGTAAAGCTAAAACCATGGATCCGCATGGTGAATACATTACTCAAACCATTATGCGTGATATGCAAAAATTACCTGAAGATGTGGTGGAATTACGTTCAAACTTCTTTGCTAATTTTATTGATAATGACTTTGCATATGCTGGTAATGATAGAGCAAAATTTGAATGGGCTTCTCGTCAATGCTATATTGCTCTTGGCAATATGATGACCACAGCGGCATTGCTTGGCCATGACTCTTGCCCCATCGAAGGCTTTAAGAAAGAGGCTGTAGAAACACTACTTTCTGAGCAAAATTTGCTTGATGCTGAAACATTTGGCGTTGCCTGCATGGTGGCCTTTGGTAAAAGAGAAAAAGACCCAGAGCGTGAAAAAACTCGTCGCACTCAAGAACAAGTGGTGCAATGGGTTAAGTAGTCGACGCTGAAAAACAGTTAAAACTACTAAGATAATAATATTTTTTAATCAAAATATTTTAATAAAATTGTCAGAAAAAAGGGTGTGTACTATACTTTTTTGGCGATTTTATGACGCAAGAAAATGGTTTTTCAGCATCAACTGAGTAGACAATTTAGCTTTTGATAATAATTAAAATGCCCACAAGCTTACAAAGCTTGTGGGCATTTTTGTTGATTTTATATTATTAAAATTCAAATTTTTATGGATTTTAAATTTATAATGAATGTATGCTAATATACAAAGGAACAATAAAGCAAATTGCTAAGATGCATGCTAAAATCAGGGTGGTTTTGTGGCGTAGTGTGGCGCTACTGCGTATGGCAAGAGTCCATAGTGCACCTGGAATCATCCATAAAAATAAGAATAATGCACTTTGTAGAAATTCTGGTGAAGTTAAGTAATTTGCTTCTTGCAATGCGGAAAGCCATTGAAGAGCTGTATTACCAACAAGTAAGAACCACAATAAAAACCATGCGGTACGAGACCATGCCGCACACCATTTTAACATATTGGCATAATAATCACGGCCATAATCATCATATTTTCTGCGTATTATTAACCACACGCTAGAGATGCTGGCGCTAAGTGTAAAGGCAAGTGGTGGTAAATAAGGCCCTGCATTCCAAAAATTTGATGTAATGCTTGGTTGAAATAATGACCCAAGACTTAGGGGATAGTCTATGCCAATTGTTACAGCATATTCAACGCTTATGATACATACAATGGCATATAATGCCATACCATACCAGAAGCTACTTACAAGTGCTATGCATTGGTGCAGTACGCGTTTTTCTTCCCACACAGGCCACATAACGTGAACAATATTTAGCATGATGGTTGCCGCAAAAATACCAAGCCATACGATGATATCTGCTTGTATATGAACAAGGCTTGGAGTTGCACTGAATAATAGGCTTAGATTAATGGCTTGTCCTGTTTGGTCAATACCAGCTAATAATGTTGGCCCAACACGTAACCAAAGCACGCCAAGCCCAACAACCACCAATGCCCAACCAATGATTAAGGCAAGTGTTGCTATTTGCTTAGCACATTTGGCATAGGCTGAGCGCTCTCGCATAATTGAGAGGATTTGGCCTACAATAATCATAATCGGCATGCCCACTATTGCTAACATGGGAATGGCTAAGGCTAATACTGTTGTCATATTTAATATATCTTGCCATGGTACACTGTTCATAAAATAATTTCTCCTTGTGCTGTGCATCTCTTTTTGCCTTAAATTATCTTTTAGCGCAAGATGCTTGAAAAGAATTACATATTATGGTATAATGTATGAATAATACGGAGGAATAATAAAATGCAGTATAGCGTAAAAATAAAAAATGTATGGACTGGTGGCAATATGAAAAGATTTTTATGCACCACGCTTTTGCTTTGTCCTTTAAGTATGGCTTGTGCAAAATCACAACAGACTGAAACGCAAGTGCTTGAAAATCAAAATAATATTACTGAAGTTGAACATCGCATATCAAACCTTGAGCAGAGGGTTGATGGTATAGATAGCAATGTTCAAGCTGCAAATACTCGTGTTTATGATGTGCGAAATAAAGCTGGCCGCCCCACAGGGTGGACTGCTCACCCAAAGCCTGAGCCAAAGCCTGTTCCTGTTGCTACTCAATCTG
>CAYJCI010000001.1:9630-18394 GCA_964368595.1 uncultured Desulfovibrionaceae bacterium | reverse complement strand
TGCTACTCAATCTGGTTTAATGCCTCCTGTAGCACATGTTAGCCCTATTTCTGATGCTAAAAAGGCACCAGCAGCTGTTACCCCTGCTCCAGTTACGCCAGCCGCTGTTACACCAGCTCCAGTTACCCCTGCTCCTGTAGCGCCTGCAACAACACCAGTTGCAACAGCTCCACAAGCAGCCAAGAGAGCTCCTTTAGGTGTGCTTGATCCTTCAAGCCGCATGGGTGGTGTTGAGGTGAAGGCAAGTAAGCCTAATTCATCTCATGCATTATCATTACCGCCTGAAAGTTCTATGTATCCCCCAGCACAGGCAGTTGCTGCAACTCCAATTGTAACGCCAGTGAATACCAATGCTCAAGCTGTTATGCCCCCAGCTACTACCCAACAAGCTGTAGTACAGCCCATTGCGGCAAGCTCAGCCCCAGCTCCAGTAGCTGTAGCACAAGCTAAGCCTGTAAAGGCTGTTAGTGGTGAGCAGGGTGCATACAAAGAAGCTTTAGACCTTGTTTTAGGTGGTAAATATGCAATTGGTCGCGATAAATTTAATGCATTCTTACAACAATACCCCAATGGTAGATTAGCCCCTAATGCATATTATTGGATTGGTGAAAGTTTTTATGCTCAAAAAAATTATTCTGAAGCATTACTATCTTTTAAGCAGGTAACCTCTGCTTACCCTAAACATCATAAAACACCTGATGCCTTGCTAAAGGCTGGCATGACTTATGATAAATTGGGTGATAAAGCCAATGCTAGCTTGCAATATCAGGCTTTATTAGCAGATTTTCCAAGCTCCAATGCCGCTAAAATAGCTCGCAATAAGAAGTTTTAATATTGCCAAAGTTTTAGCAAAGTAAAATAGCTAACGCACAAAGCGAGGTTTTGTTTTTGTGTGATATAATAAGTCAAAATTGGCATAGCTTTGATGAAGATGAGCGTGCTCAGTTTTGGGCAACCTTGGCTTTAAGGTATAGCCAAGGCCTCGGCCCGCGCTTGTCGGTGCGTTTGCTTCGTCATTTTGGCTCAGCATATGCAGCCATTCAGGGCCTTGAAAAATGGAAAGACCTTGGAATTAAGTCTGGAATTATATCTTCCGTTGCCGCAGGGGCATGGCGTGAAAATGCCCTTGTGGAGTGGAAGGCCGCTCAAACTTGCGATGCACATATTGTATTGTGGCATCATTCTACCTACCCTCAAATTTTACGAACGATTATAGACGCTCCACTTATGTTTTATGCTAAGGGGGCGCTTGAGCTACTTGCAGGGCCATGCCTTGCTGTGGTTGGCTCTCGCAAATGCACCCCAGATGGGGTTCAAGTTGGTGCCAATATTTCAAGAGAGTTATCGGCAGCTGGAGTTACAATTGTATCTGGCATGGCTCGTGGCATTGATAAGGTGGTACATGTGGCCTCGTTGCAGCATGTGGGCAAAAGTATTGCCGTGCTTGGTACGGGTATTGATGTAATTTATCCTAAGAATAATGCTGATATTTATGGTGAGCTGATTAAAAATGGCTTGATAATTTCTGAATATGCTCCTCAAACTCAGCCTCTAGCATTGCACTTTCCTATTCGCAATCGGATAATTAGTGGCATTAGCCTTGGTGTATTGGTGGTGGAGGGTGCGCTTAAAAGTGGCACTTTAATAACAGCAAGGCAAGCTCTTGAGCAAAATAGAGATGTTTTTGCCATCCCAGGAACAGCCAATGCCTTAGCTTCACAAGGTTGCCAAGAGCTCATTCGCCAAGGGGCAAAGGTTGTTTTTACGGCTGAAGATATTTTATGTGATATGATGGAACAATTTAAAAATTATTCAGCTACATTTGAACCAGCCCCTGTGAAAAAAGAAAAAATTAATGAAAATCAAAATCAAAAGCAAATGATTGTTAAATTAGAAGATTTTCCGGAAGAAGAGCGTGAGGATGTTGAAAAGATTTTAAATTTTCTCTATGGTAATGGCGAAAGTCATATGGATAGCATATGTATATACTTAAAAAAGCCTGCAAATACAGTAAGTTCTGTGCTTATGAGTATGGAGCTTCAAGGTTTAATAAAAAGGTTGCAAGGAGCAAAATATATTGCTAAGTCTGCCTTGAAGTAAGGACAATTCTTTATTTCATAGAAAATAGTTTTTTTACATTAACCATTAAAAATATCTCAATTTGGCCGATAATAGTTAAGCTGTGCATAATTTAATGCAAATTTATGCTTGGCGAATGATGGATTTTATAGTACATTGTCCGTCGTTAACAAATTGCCCTAAAACACTTTAATAATTAGTAACTTATGCAAGAATTAGCCATTGAAGAAGTAAGCCCTGGTATGAAGTCAGCATGCCGCATACGCAATGCGGGTGGTGATATTATTATCGATAGTGGTGCTGTTATTACAAAAGAGATGATTGATAAGTGTCATTCTCTTGGTGTTTATGTTGTGCATGTGCTTGGCAATCCTGTTCCTGGTGCCAAGAGAAGTTATGACGCAACCGAGCGTTTAGAAAGACTTCCATATTTATTTCGAAATCATCAAGAAAATATTTTTATGAAAACTATGGAAGCCTTTTTAGTCCGTCATTTTAGCGAAAGAACTTAATTATTTCGTAAGCATTGTACCTAGGATTGTGAGTTATGGAGCCAAGCTTAGAAACAAATTATAAGGATAGAGTCCTTGCTGCCAACGGGATACCAACGTTGCCCATAGCTTTGCAAAAAACTATGTCACTTATGGATGGTCCGCGTACCAACCTTGCAAAAGTTGGCGAAGTTATTTCGCAAGATCAAAGCTTAAGTGCTCGCGTGCTTAAAATGGTAAACTCACCAGCATATGGTTTTCCTTCTCGAATATCATCCATCCACAATGCCTTAGTTTTGCTTGGTGTTAACACTGTGCATGGTTTGTTAATATCTTCTGTGGTTTTTGACATTGTTTCTAAGCATATGTCAGGTCTTTGGAATCATAGCCTTTCTTGCTCAACCGCTTGCAAGGTTATAGCAAAAATGCTTAAAATTAAAGATGTTGAAGAATACATGCTGGCTGGCCTTTTGCATGACTTTGGCAAGGTTATTATTGCTATTCAAATTCCAGATGCTTCACGAGATATTAATGCATTGGTTAAGAGTGAAGATATTTTATCCATTGAAGCTGAGCAATTAATGCTAGGCTTTGGACATACAAGGGTTAATAAATGGGTAGCAAGTCATTGGAATTTGCCAGTTGGTATTTCCGCTGCTATGATTTACCACCACAATCCAATGGTTGCTGAAAATTATAAAACCCTAGCTTCTGTAGTGCACCTTGGTGACTTCTTTGCACGTTTATTTGAAATAGGTGCTTCTGGTGATACAAATGTATCTGAAATTGACCCACATGCCTTAAAACATTTGGGTTTTGATCAAAATGATTTACGTGAACTTGTTGACAGAGTGGGCGTTGAATTTAAAACACAAGGTATGTTCCCCGTTTTCGGAAGGTAGTATATGGCTAACATTCTTCAGACATTTGTAGGTAATAAACCGCAAATTTTTCTTCTCTCTACTGATGATGACTTATCTGATTCTTTGCAAAGCCTTTGGGCTTTGGATGACATACATTGGGAAATTTTCAGCAGTGGCAAAGCCTTGCTTGAAAGATTTTTTAATGACCCACCGCATATGTTGATTTGTGCTGAAACAAGTGAAGATATCAGTGGCTTAGAAATTATCAACATTGTTAAGTCTGAAAATGTTTACAAGCAAGTTTGTACAATCTTTGTACTTGGGCTTGAGTCTGTTGAAGCCTCCATCACCCCTGGTGGTGGCGTTATTGTGGATGACTTTATTGTTCTTCCTGTAGATCCTTTGGAAATGCGCACAAGGCTTGAACTTGCCTTACATCGCTCATCTTGCACCCTTGATGCAAATCCACTCACAAGACTGCCAGGCAATACATCAATTATGCAGGCCATTGAAAAGCAAATTAGTGAGAAATCATCATTTGCAGCAGCATATCTTGATATTGATAACTTCAAAGCCTTTAACGACAAATATGGCTTCTTACGTGGTGATGAAGCCTTACTTATGACAGCACGTTTATTAGTTGCAACCATTATGGACTTTGACGCTCCTTATAAATTCTTAGGCCACATTGGTGGTGATGACTTTTTCTTCATCATGCCTGAGAACTCTATAGAAGATGTTTGCAAGCGCCTTGTGGCAACTTATGATGAAATTGTACCAAACTTCTATGATGATGAAGATAGAGAGCAACAAGGGATTACATCTAAAGACCGCATGGGCAATTTACATAAATTCCCCTTTATGAGTATTTCCATTGCTGTAACAGCAAATACTGACGCCCGCTTTGCTCACTACGGTGAGGTTTCACAAGCGCTTGGACAATTGAAAAGCTTGTGTAAAGCCAAAGAAGGTTCTTGTTACGTATTTGATCGCCGTATCGATTAAGTAATTATGGCTCCAGTTACTGAGCTTAGTGCCTTTTTAACCTTTATTGAAATACAAAAAGGCTATTCAAAAGCCACAATTGGGGCTTATAGCACGGACTTAAGTCAATTTGAAGCTCACTTGCAAGGGCATGGCCTAAGCCTTGATGATGCAAAAAATGTGGAAAAAAAGCATATTAGTCAATATGTTGCCACATTGTACCGAAAAAACATTTCCAAAAGCTCTATGGCTCGCAAACTTGCCTCCATAAGAGCTTTTTTTAATTATCAAATACGCATGCGTAAACTTGATAAAAACCCAACTGTTGGTGTTAAAAACCCCAAGCAAGAGCAAAAACATCCCAAACTATTAAATGTAAATCAGGCTTTTGCAATACTTGATCAAAAGCAAGATTTGCCAGAAAATTCACCAAAAAATGCCCAAATTATACTCTTGAGAGATATTGCCTTGGCTGAACTTTTATATGGTTCAGGTTTGCGCATATCTGAAGCTCTGGATTTACAGGTACATACGCTTGATTTAAATTCTGGTTTTTTGCGCATTTTGGGTAAGGGTAATAAAGAGAGGCTTTGCCCACTTACTGAAAGCACCATTGAAGCTATTGATGCTTGGCTTAAAGTGCGCTCAGAAATTGCAAATAAAGAAGAAAGGGCTCTCTTTGTAGGCGCTCGAGGTTCAAAGCTTGATAGAAAGCAAGCTCATAGAATTATAGAAGCTCTTTGCCAAAGGGCTGGCGTTCAAATTAAAATTTCAGCCCATAGCTTACGCCATTCCTTTGCTACACATTTACTTGAAGCTGGTGCTGATTTACGCACTGTGCAAGAACTTTTGGGGCATAGTAGGCTAACCACAACTCAACGTTATACTAGCCTTACCTTAGATCATTTAATGAAGGTTTATGATAAAGCTCACCCTGGAAATTCAAAAAAATAATTCCATTACTTTACTTTGCTCGTCACAAATAAAGCTTTTAGATAAGTGTATAATTCATTGTTATAATTAATTATATCATTTAAAATTCTATTTTATGAATTTAAAATGCTTGCCAAAAAATATATAATGTAGCAAAAAATAATGAACGTTAACCATAAAAGGATTGATTATGTACAAGAAAATTTTGACTTCTTTATTTTGTCTTTTGGCAGTTTTAAGCATTTCACCAAATTTTGCCTTGGCTAATGAGGCTGAAGAAGATGTGCGCACCATTGAGCTACCAGCTCCAGATAAGAGCGGTGGTGCACCATTGATGAAGGCCCTTGCTGGGCGTATGAGCAATCGCTCCATTAGCGATGAAGCCATTAGCAAACAAGACCTTTCTAACATTCTTTGGGCCGCTTGGGGCATGAATCGTGAAGATGGTAAACGCACCATCCCAACTGGTATGAACAAGCAAAAAGTTTCATTATATTTTGCTGATGCTGCTGGCGTGTGGATTTATGATGCTCAAAATCACCTTGTGCATAAAATCATTGCAGATGATTTGCGTGCTGAGCTTAATAATGTTGGCCTAACCTTGGCTTATGCTGTTGAGGATGGTCAATGGGGTGATATGCATGTTGGTTCTATGTATCAAAACGTTGGCTTATATTGTGCCTCTGCTGGCCTTGCTAATGTAGTTAGGCATTCAGGTGTTGAGATATTGCAATCAACATTAGCTCCCTTCTTGCCATCAGGTTACACCGTTCGCATCACTCAAAGTGTTGGTAAACCAAAATAATCTAATATTTAATGCATTAAAAAGCCCTTTACGTTTTGTAAAGGGCTTTTTTTTAAGCTTTATTATTTCGGAATATTTACGCGTGAAACTAGCGGAATGCGCCATTTTGCACCCAGAGGATGCTCGCTAACCTTCAAAGCAGGTGCTGCTTGGCGGCGCTTAAATTCTGCCCTGCACATGGAATTAAAAGTTTGCAAGATTTTATCTTCATCCATATCATCTTCAAGTGGATTAGCATTTGTAATGTGCTTAATCATGGGGTCAAGCTCAGCATAAGGCGGCAGACTATCGCTATCTAATTGATTATGGCGAAGCTCAGCAGTGGGCGCTCTTTCAATAATCTCACTAGGTATGGATTTATTTTTGAAGGTTTTATTATACCAATTTGCCATCTCATAAAGCAAAGTTTTGGGCACATCGCCAATGAGGCTAAGCGCACCAATGCTGTCACCATACAATGTGCAATAGCCCATTGCACTTTCTGATTTATTACCAGTGTTTAACATTAAGTAGCCTTTGCGATTGGCAATGCTCATGAGCAAAGTTCCGCGTATGCGTGCTTGAATATTTTCAGCTGTAACATCATTTTCACTTGCTTTAATGTTAGCAAAAATTGGCTCAAGCCCAGCATTTATGGCATCCATCATGGGGCTAATGTCCAGTGTGTGCATTTTTATGCCCAAGTTTTTACAAAGCTTTGTGGCATAATTTAATGAGTCTTTAGAGGTGTAGGGTGAGGGCAAAAGCACGCCCTCAACATTATTTTTACCAAGGGCTTCCACAGCAATTGCTGCCACAACAGCAGAGTCTATACCCCCAGAAATACCAATAACAACGCCCTTATTGCCTGTTTTTTCAACATAATCCCTTGTGCCTAATACTAAGGCATTCCAGCATTCTTCTTCCTCACTTGGTAGCAATTTAGCTATGGTTTCACTGCCATGAGCTGTGTCAATCAGCAGTAAATCCTCATCAAAAGCGCGACCGCGGGCTAGTAAATTACCAGTAGGGTCAAAGGCAATGCTTTGCCCAGCATAAATTGTACTACCATTACCACCAACCATATTGGCAGAAAATAAGTGAATATGGTGCCTTGCGGCAACGTGTGAGAGCATGTGCTCACGCTTTTGCTGCCAACCCATAACATAAGGATTTAGAGCCATATGGATAATGCCATCCACACCACGGGAGATCATTTCCATCAATGGGCTATGTGTGGTTGATTTTTGCACGTTCCAAAAGCTTGATTCAGCAGAGCCATGCTCACAAATTACAACGCCAAGCCTCCAGCCAGCAACCGTAATAAGACCACAAGAAATGCCACGCTCAAAATAATGATGATCCCCCTCAGGGTAGGGGCTAAAAATTTTAGAAGATACCAAGGAAAATTTGCCATTTTGCACTAATATTGCGGCATTTGTAAGCAACTTTCCACCGGAAGTAGCACTTCGCATGGGCATGCCCATTAGCAAGGCTGGCCCATTTTTAAGTTGTTCTGCGATGGATTGTAATGCTTTATAGCAACCATCCATAAATCCATTGGAGTACAATATGTGCTTTGGGCTTATGCCACTTAGGGCAAGCTCTGAGGTTACACAAAGAGAGGCATCTGCAGCATGGGCCTTTCGTGCAGCTTGAACTATGCGTGCTGCGTTACCAACAACATCACCAGTGACCATATTACATTGAAGTAGTGCTACTTTCACAATATTTTCCTTTTAAATATATTTGTATAGTGGGCCACCTTTAACAGCAAGGGCCTCCACACGTTTTGTTATATTTTCATCCTCTTCTAATGGAGGAGCTTGAAAAGCTTTTAAGCGCGCATCAATTATTAATGGCGCTTCGCAAGACCAGTGTTTATTAATACTCATTGCATTTACACCATAAATATCTGTGGCAGGGTCGGAGCGGGTGAAGGTTGTCCATAAAAAATTGCTCCAAGATTTTGCTGTGAAATCACTATCATCAACCACAACCACTAGCGGGAATGAGTCTTTATTATCCATAGTTTGCAAGGCTTTGGCAAGTTCTTCCATGCGTGCATCACTGCTACCTCGCAAGCTATGTGAGCGCTCGTCCTTTGGCCCAGTTAATATAATGATTCCAGCCGCAAATAGTATAACATTTCCAAAGCCTTGAGGTAGTGGAATGTGTGATGGCAACTCAATGCCAAGTTCACGGCACGGCTTGCCAGCTGCAGCCCAAATTAGTTTTGAACCTTGATTTAAGCCATTGCCAGAATAATCTAATGTATCAATGGTGGTTTTAGTTATAAAATGTAAATCGCGTGAAAAATGGGTTCTTTTGAGTATGTGCTCAAAATAATTTGGTATATCTTCAATGGATAAAGTTTTATCATCCTCATGGGCATTGATAATACAGTATTTTGCAAGTGCAGTTTGTGTTGTTCCAAGTACATTGCAAGCGCAGGTAATTAATTCTTCTGGTCTACGCTCTGTAGCAAATGGGCTATAGCGCTCGCTACCTGTAACCAATAATAGGGGGTGAACCCCAGCCGCATCAACAGCATGCACAGCGTGCACACCGCTGAAGACTTGTGGCACTAATTCATGGGTAAGCTCGTGTATAAACTCACCAAAAACAGT
>CAYJCI010000001.1:0-9530 GCA_964368595.1 uncultured Desulfovibrionaceae bacterium | reverse complement strand
CATGGCAATGCGTCGCCCACCAAGGGCGCCTGCAAAGTGTAGCTCTGATAAATTTTCTGGCAATGGCATAACCGCTGAAATTGTCATACAAGGTGGCCCGCCAACAAAAATACGCACAGGTAATGGCTTATTTTGCTCAAGTGCTGTCATATGATGTGCGGCAATGCCGCGATGTATTTGATAATGTAGGCCAATTTCTTCATTGTCTATATAATCATTGCCGTTGAGCTGTATGCGATACATTCCAAGGTTTGAGCCAGTCAACCCAGCATTATTTGGATTTTCCGTATACACCAAGGGGAGGGTTATAAAAGCACCACCATCCTTTGGCCATGAAATTAATTGAGGCAAATCATTAATTTGCGCACGTTTAGCCAGGACTGGGGCATGTTTTGTGCGTTTGGGTAAAGCATTAATAAGTGTTGGTAAAAGCTTTAGGGCTTTCCAAGGATTTTGTAATGCTAATAAAGGGTTAGCCTTAACAGAAAAAAGAAATTTTAATTGTGGTAAAGTATGGCGGAAGATAAAATTAACCCTTTCCTTAGTGCCAAAAGCATTGGCAAGCATGGGGAAGCGGCAATTTTTAACATTGGTAAATAATAAGGCTGGGGATTTTTTTAAAAAGGCGCGCCTTTGAATGGCGGCAATTTCTTGATTGGCGTCAACCTCCGCATCTATTCGCACCAGATGCCCGTGTTTTTCCATATCATTAACGCATTGTGCTAGTGAAGAATACATTAAACATCCCTTGAGCATAAATTGTTAGTGTCATGTTGAATTAATTGGCGTTTGCCTTGTAAATAATCTTTAAAATCTGCGATGATTTTTTCATGGTCAAAAACCAAGGGGGGCAAATTATCAAGCTTATAGAATGCAGCATTTTTAGCATCATCACCAGCACAAAGAGCATTTACATCCTTAGCTTTTGCTACAAAAGCAACGCTCATGGTATGAAAGCGCACATCACGACTAGGGTGAGAGTAAACGCCAAGTAGCCCACAAAGGTCAATGTTTAGAGATGTTTCTTCTTGCATTTCACGTATGGCCGCATGTTCAGCACTTTCGCCATAGTCAATAAATCCGCCAGGTAAGGCGTAGCCATGTGGTGTGTTCTCACGTTCAATAAGCACTATGCCAAGGGTTTCATCATAGATAATCACATCAGTGGTGGGTGATGGATTTCTGTATTTTGACATTTTTGACCCACATTCAGGGCACGCAAGGTATTCTTTCATGAGCACAGTATATGCTTGAGCTAACAAGAAAGCAAGCTAGCAGGCTTTGCCCTTTTCAAAAGATTATTAAATTGATATATTGCACGCATGAAAAATAATGTTGTTGGGCGGCTTGCCCCTAGTCCTACTGGTTTATTGCACCTTGGCAATGCATGGTCATTTTTATGGGCTTGGCTTTGGGCAAAAAGCATGGGCGGGCGTATTGTTTTGCGTATGGAGGATATTGACCCAGACCGCTCAAAAATCGAATTTGCTAAAGCAATTGAAGAAGATTTGCACTGGTTGGGCCTACATTGGGATGGGCCAACGCTAACTCAAAGCACTAGAATAAAAGAACATAACACGGCCTTGCAATTTCTTGAGCAAGGTGGGCATATTTACCCCTGCTATTGCACTCGTAAGGAATTGCGAAGCCTAGCCGGTGCTCCACATGTGGACGATATGGGTGCGCCATATTTGGGCACTTGTAGTAAACTTTCAAGTCATGAACGTAGTAAAAAAGAGCAAGAGGGTAGGCGGGCAGCCTTGCGCTTACGCTGCCCCCAGAACGAACAAATACAATTTGATGATGCCATTTGTGGCTTGCAAACATTTAATTTGCATCAATGCGGTGGTGATTTTGCGCTGAGGCGCTCCGATGGGGTGCTAGCCTATCAATTAGTTGTAGTTGTGGATGATGCGGCACAAGGGGTAAACCAAGTTTTACGTGGAAGTGATATTTTAATCTCTACCCCAAGGCAGATATTATTATGTAATTTATTAGGTTTAAATATACCTCAATATGCTCATGTACCATTGCTAATTGATGAAAGTGGTGAACGCTTGGCAAAACGCCATCAATCATTAACCTTGCAATCCTTGCGCGGGCAAGGAGTTAGGGCAGAAAATATTATTGGTTTGTTAGCTTATCTTGCTGGCTTAAGGGATGCTATTAGCCCAGTTTGTGCGGATGAACTTGTGCATAATTTCAAACTTGAAAATTGTGAAAAATTTTACAATATACATAATGTTGGTATTGTCCTAAAAAATGAGTATGTTAGCAGTTTATTATAGTTTTTAACTAGGTTTTTTAACTTGTGATTTCAAAAATTATCAAGTATTGGTAGAGGCGAAGTTACTCAATATTGTTGCAAATATGCACCTTAAATCGTGTAACACATTCTAAACAAAGGAAGAACACATGACCACACTAAGCCAAGAATTGCTTGATACTTTGCTCCCGGCTGAGCGTAGTAATGAATTTTTTGATGCCATGTATGGGGATGCTGAAGAAGGTGCTTATAACATTAAACTTGTAGCACGGTCAGTTGATGAATCAAAAGCTCATTTGGTTTTTGAGCTGCATCAACGCCCTGAAAAATGTTTAGTTTGTAGCTTAACCTATGGATTGCCACAGGTTTTTCAACGCCATCCTCTTATTAATACAGCTAATATTGCTAAGGAAGTTGCTAAGGCTCTGGGCTGGAATCCTGACACAGTAAGCTTTACACTTGGTCGCACTGAAGAACATGGAAGTGATCTACACTCCATACCTTTTATTATTAATAAGTAATTGAAAAATAAATAAAATTGCCCATAGGTTGAAAGGCTTATGGGCAATTTTTTTGTGCAAATGGCTATTTATATTGAATTTATATAATCTTGCTTGTTTTGTTAAGTAAATGATTATTGCTTTGCAAGCATCATCTTAGCCGCATGGGCTGCTCCCCACAATCCAGCAAATTCACTAGTCATAAGCATAATTGGTATGTTGTTTATAATGCCTTGCATACTTTTGGGGGCGGCATAAAATTCTTGAGTAAAACTTTTACTCATTAATATATTAGGATTTTTTATAAGCACTCCCCCTCCAAGAAACAATCCTCCCATACAAAGAGTATTTAGAGCCCAGTGCCTGCAAAAACGCCCTAAAAATTTTGCATACAATTGTAATTGCAAACTTTCTTCATTGTTACTAATAAATCCCTGTGCTGCCTCTGCTGGGCTTACAGCTTTGCCAAAAACATAATGATGCAAAAGGCTAATGCCCCTTGCTGATAAAATATCTTCTGCGCTTAGGCGGTCTTGATGAAGATGTTTTAAGGCAAAATTAGCAAAATCCAATTCATCTTTCCCATTAAATGGCATTTCAGTATGCCCACCTTCTGCTTGTAAAATGCTCCAAGATTTTTCTTGCACTGGGATGAGGGCTGCCGTTCCAAGCCCAGTGCCAGCACCTAAAATTGCACGGGTTGCACGTAATGGAATTTGCTTATTAATAATGGGTGTGAGTTCACAATTTTCCGCAACTGAGGCCCATGCTTGCAGGGTAAAGTCATTAACTAGCAAAAATGGATTTTTTATATTGTTTGCAAAAAAACTAAAATCAAGGCGCAAGGGCGCGTTGGTGAGGCTTGCTTGCAGGCCATTTTCTTCAATGGGGCCAGCTATGCCCCAGATATTAAGATGAGCCTTGTATGGGTCAAGCCCAGTACTCATTGCTGAATCTAGCAAATCTTCAGTACTAGCTAGGTTGGCAGTTGGGCAAATATGATGATTTTTGAGGATAATATTGCCATTTTCCAGCTCAAAGTGGGCGAAGCGGCTGTGAGTTCCGCCAATGTCTGCACAAAGTATTTGTTTTTGCAAAGTTTGCTCCATTATTTTACAAGGTCAGCATAATTGCCTTGAGTTGCCTTAATTAAATCATCTGGTTTTAAGCGTATTTGCATGCCTCGCTGACCAGCATTAATAAAAATATATTCTTGCAAAATGGCATGCTCATCAATAAATACGGGGTAATTTTTGCGTGCGGCAAGGGGTGAACAACCGCCGCGCACATAGCCAGTTAAAGGTAGGACCTCTTTTAATGCCACCATGTTAACGCTTTTATTCTTGGTTGCTTTGGCAGATTTTTTTAAATCCAGCTCATGGTCACTGGTAATGCAGGCCATGAATACGCCATTTTTATCACCTCTGGCAACTAAGGTTTTATAAACATTTTCAGGTAATACGCCAAGTTTAGCCGCAGCCTCCACGGCAGATAAATGGCTTTCGCCAACTTCCACTTGATGTAAGGTGTAATTAATGCCCAAATTATCCAAAAAACGGGCGGCATTGGTTTTTGAAATGCTCATATCTTTAAGTAATTCGCTTAAATAGTATGTAATTAATTTAAGCACGGTTTAGTTGTTAATGTTATTAGTTGTTATTACTAAGAAAATGCAAAAAAATCTTTATAAAAATTAAAATATTTTCATATTTTATGTTGGAATTTTTTTTGTAAAATTTTACACTTGCCAACACCCAAAACATACATATATTGTGCTCAAATATTCAAGACATTTTTTAAAGGATTTATTATGCCGTTATATGATTTTTATTGTGAAAAATGCACCAAAAGTTTTGAGGAAATTAGCTCTGCTGATGAAACTCCGCCTTGCCCACATTGCGGTGCAAATGATGCTAAAAGAGAGCTTTCAGCCCCAAGCCCGTTAAAAACTGGTGCTTTTCCTTATAAAGTTGGCCCTGTGCATCCTATGATGAAAAGAAAGGCAAGCCCAAACTGTGGTGGTAGCCCTTGTGGTGGTGGCTTTGCCTGACCTAAGTAAAAAAATCCGTGAGATTTTTTTATCAATATTTAAAAACATTAAAGCTTTAATATTATTGAGCTATTGTTCAGCTTCTACAAGTATTTTTGGCCTTGGAAAATTGCAGGAAACGCTCAAAAAGCATTCTTGCAATTAGCCTTTGCTTGCACTAAGGTTAAGGGAGACAAAATATATTTTTTGTGTATATTTTGTAGCATGAACGTAATATTTTATTTGCATTTCAGTCCCGACTAAATTAAACGGAGCAAAACAATTTATTAGGTCTTTTAAATGAGCCTAGAATTGTCTCTTGAGGTATTTTAATGACACGAAGCATGACAGGTTTTGGACGTTGCTTAGTTGAAGATACATACACCACCCAGCAGTGGGAGGTGCGTAGTGTTAATGGGCGCCATTTAGACATTCGATGGCATCTGCCTTCGGCTGTGCGTAGTGTGCAAGCGCGCTTGGAAAAGCTGGTGCGCAGCTTTGCACAAAGAGGGCGAGTGGATATTTCGCTTATCCTAAATTATAATGCTGATGCCATGCGTAGTGTGATGTTTGATGCAAGCCAAGCCACAGCCATGATTGATACTTTGCAAAATTTTGCCAATGAGAGGCAAGAAGATTTTCACTTTGATTACAATACATTATTGCAAATGTCCTCACTTTGGGGTGAAAATGGCGACATGGTGGAGGAGCATTTGGTTAGTAAGCTTGAAGAAGGCCTAACCGTTGCCCTTGAAGATTGGAATGAAGCAAGAACTACTGAAGGCTCAGCTTTGCAATTGGATTTGAATTCTCGCATTTTGCGTATGGAAGAATGGACTGATATAATTGAAGATAGAATTCCAGAAATTAAAAATTCACGCATTACAACCTTGCGTGAGCGTATTACAGATATTTTAACTCAGCAAAATATTGAACTGGATGAGCAAAGGTTCTTGCAAGAAATTGTAATACTTACCGATAGATTAGATGTTACGGAAGAATTAATTCGCCTAAGAGCACATTTACAGCGTTTAAATGAGCTTTTGCAAAGTAGCAAGGATGTTGGGCGTAAATTAGATTTTACTATGCAAGAGTGCTTTCGTGAAATAAATACTTGTGGTAACAAAATACCTGATGTTCAACTGTCAAGTCTTGTGGTTGATTTTAAGGCTGAGCTTGAAAAATGCCGTGAGCAAGTTCAAAACATTGAGTAATAGTTATGCAAGTTCAACAGCTTATAAACTTAGGTTTTAATAATTATGTATTAGCATCGCGTGTGGTTTCGGTTTTAAGTCCATCATCTGCACCCATGAAACGCTTACGCGAAGATGCAAAGGCCGACGGCCGCTTGCTTGATGCAACTCAAGGGCGTAAAACGCGCTCAATTTTAATAACAGATTCAAATCATGTAATACTTTCTGCTATTCAGCCTGAAACTATCAGTCAGCGCTTCTTACAGGAAGTTGAATTATCATTAGAAAATCAAAGTCAATTATAGGGGTTTATGAATGAGTATCGCGCGCAAAGGCATCGTTTTAGTTGTTTGTGCACCATCTGGCACAGGAAAAACAACCATCATTAAAAAACTGCTTGAGGAATTTCCAGATTTTGGATTTTCAATCTCATATACAACTCGCCAACCTAGAGGTAGCGAGGTAGACGGTGTTGATTATCACTTTACTACCGTTGCAGACTTTAAAGAAAAGCGTGATAAGGGCTTTTTTGCCGAATGGGCGCAAGTGCATGGTGCTTACTATGGCACACCACTTAAAGCCACAATAGACATGCTTGATAATGGTAAGGATGTGATTTTTGATGTAGATGTACAAGGTGCAGCCCAGCTTCGCCTTAATTTGCCAAATGGTGTATATTTATTTATCATGCCGCCATCATTGGAAATTTTGCATAACCGTTTGAGAGATCGTAATACTGATAGTGAAGCTAGTATTGCACAGCGTATGAATAATGCTGTTCATGAAATAAATCAGGCACATTGGTTTGATTATTGGGTAGTTAACACTGATCTTGATGTGGCTTATGATCAAGTGCGTTCAGCATATATTACATCCACCTTGGAGCCCAAACATTACCCCATGCTTACTGAAAAAATTTTAGCAGAAGATGAGAACTAATATGCCAAGGGCAGAGCTTATTGTAGCCGTTGATACACATGATGTACAAAGTGCCTATGCACTTGCAACTGCCTTGCAGGGCCATGTAAATTGGCTTAAAGTAGGCCTTGAATTATTTGTGGCTGGTGGGCCACAAGTCGTACAAAAAATTAAGGATTTAGGATTTAAAGTATTCCTTGATTTAAAAATGTATGACATTCCCAATACTGTACATGGTGGTGTTTTATCTGCTGCAAGTCTTGGTGCAGATATGCTTACTATTCATGTGCAAGGTGGTGAGCGTATGGCAAAGGCCGCTATGGAGGCAAGCCACAGCTTGCCAAGTGAAAAGCGCCCACTTATTTTTGGTGTAACAGTGCTAACTAGCATGGCAAATGGGGATTTACCAACTTATTCTGGCGATGTAAGCACACTTGCTTTTGAGCTTGCCAAAAGCGCACATTCATGGGGGCTTGATGGTATTGTGTCCTCTGGGCATGAAGTTGAGGGCATAAAAGCTACTTGTGGTGGTGATTTCTTGTGCTTAACCCCTGGCATTCGTCCTGCTGGACATGGTACAGATGATCAACGCCGCCTAATGACACCTGAACAAGCAGTAAAAGCTGGTTCAAACTTTTTGGTTGTTGGAAGGCCTATAACTAAGGCTGAAAAACCATCGCAAATAGCTCAAGATATTGTAGCTCAAATATCTTAATTATGTGGAGATTTTATGGCTGGTAATGAAACTGTTGATAAAGTAAAAGGCGTATTCTCAACCCAAGAAATTAAAAAAATTGGCACTGGTACAACTACTAAACGTACCGTGCAAAAGAATTTTTGGTTTGTAGAAACCTTAGCTGATGGAAGACTTGAATGCCAGCCTTTGAATAGTAACTTCGTTCCTTCTGGCCCTAAGCGCATGATCACCATGGATGAGTTGATTGAAAAGTTTGCCCCTGAGCCAGAGTTTTATATGAGCTCTGTTTTTCCAAAAATGATGGAGCTTAAAAAGAATATTGAATCAGGTGATGAACATAGAAATAAGGGCGAAAACTTTGCCGCTGAGCATGAATATAGTGCCGCCTTGCAAATTGATGAAGACAATGTTCGAGCAAATTTTGGCATTGGCTTAACCTATATGAAAAGAGGAGAGTCTGACAGGGCTCAAGATATTTTTGAACGTCTTTTAAATTTAGAAGGTTCTTACGCACCGGAACATAAACATTTATTTAATGAATTTGGAATAAATTTGCGTAAAACTAAGATGTTTACCCAAGCTGTTGAATATTACGAACGCGCATTGACAATAACCGATACTGATGAAGGCATACATATAAACCTTGCCCGCACCTTGCTTGAAAAGAAGGATTTTACAAAATGCACTGAGCATTTGATTGAAGCCTTACGGATTGCCCCTGGGCATGAAAGTGCTAATAAGTTTTTAGAATGGCTCATGGCTAAAAATTATATTCCCGCTGAATTACACACTAAATCTAAGGATGCTCTTGCAGGTAAGCTTGCAGCCAAACCAAAGCCAAAACAAGCTACAGCTAGTGAATCTGAAGCTAAGGTTGAACAACCACAAGTTAATGCAGCAAGCATTGACCCAGAAACGATTAACTTAGGTTAAGTGACTCTTTTGAAAAATTGGATAGTTAGAGGTGAAAGTTCTAGTGAACAAATAACGAATTCTGCGGACTGTGTAACACAATCCTCAGATGCTGCCCATGATCATTTGGCTAATAGCTTGGGCATATCCAACCTTTTTTTAAAAATTCTCCAATTGCGCGGTCTTACTGAGCTTAAAGAAATACAGGATTTTTTATCACCCAATTTACGCTTGCTCGCGCCGCCTGAAGTTTGGCCTGGTGTAAATGAATCTGCTGATGTTTTGGTAAATGCACTTGAGCAAGGTAAAAAGCTTGCGGTTTGGGGAGATTATGACGTTGATGGCATTACCTCAACCTGCCTTGTTCAAGATGTACTTGAAGCACATGGCTTTGAAGTTGTAGCTCATATTCCTGACCGTGGTACTGAAGGTTATGGCCTAAATACTTCAAGTATTGATATGCTTGCTAGTCTGGGTGTTCAAGTTATTCTCACCGTTGATTGTGGTATTTCAGATTGCGAAAGTATTGCCTATGCTAAAAAGCTTGGCATGACTGTTGTTATTTCTGACCACCATTTACCCCCTGATATTTTGCCAGAGGCAGATGCAATTTGTAACCCCCGCCTTGCCGAATGCCCTTGCCCGCACCTTGCTGGTGTTGGAGTTGCCTTTTTTTTAATGTGCGCTGTAAATGCTAAACTACAAGCC
The DNA here is from genome assembly GCA_964368595.1 of uncultured Desulfovibrionaceae bacterium. Lineage (GTDB taxonomy): Bacteria > Desulfobacterota > Desulfovibrionia > Desulfovibrionales > Desulfovibrionaceae > CAYJAD01. Next base: position 307 of record CAYJCI010000001.1, on the reverse strand, counting down.
ATTACGCAAAAAAAGTTTGATATGCGTGAGGTGCTTGACCTTGTGGCATTAGGCACATTGGCTGACGTAGTTTTATTGCAAGGTCAAAATAGAATTTTAGTTAAAAATGGTTTGCTTAAAATTGCTGAAGCCACACGCTTTGGCCTTGCTGCTTTGAAACAAGTTTGCAATTATGATGTGGCTGGTAAGCTTGGTTCAGGGCAAGTGGTTTTTACCATTGCGCCACGTATTAATGCGGCAGGGCGTATGGGCTCTGCTAAGCTTGCTTTGCAGCTTTTGCGTGCAAAGGATATGGAAACTGCCTTAA